>JBCCEG010000262.1:0-2876 GCA_039030455.1 Myxococcota bacterium
CCTCCCCTCCCGAAGGGGCGGGGTCGGGCCAGGCTACGCCTGAGAGTGGGTCGGGGGCGAGGGGAGGGGAGGGGAGTGCAGTCCACTTTGTGGACGCCCCGGTTTCACCGCGGCTTCGCCGACCCGTTTGGGCGCTGTCAGTACATGTACATACTTGCGCCAACGACGTATTTGCTCGCCCGGTGCAAAGGCGAGCAAGCGCCAAGGGCGCCCGACGGTCGGGAGAGCCCCAGCGCTTGCGCGACCCGAAGGGGTGCGATTGCGTGCCTATTGCGTGGGCATCAATAACGCAGTAGACACTTGCAATTTTGGTTTGTCCCGCGCTTGCGCGAGACCCCGCCCCGCCCCCGCCCACTCGCCCCGACGGAGGAGTCGCGCAAGCGCTGGCGAGGGCAGGAAGAGTGCAGTCCACTTTGTGGACGCCAAGCGCTGGAGTCCGCTCGCCGGCGAAGCCGGCGAGTGGTTCGGAGGGGACAAATTATAGCGCAACCCGGGCGCAATACTTCGCTATGGCAACCCACGCGTTCAAGCCTAGCCCAACTGTTTGTGTTTGTAGTGCTTTTGGTTTCCGAGCGACCGAAGGGAGCGAGGAAACAAGCGTAGCACGCCAATACAATCGGTTTACCAAGCCGCGACCCGCACTTGCGCGAGTAGTCACGCTAGCAAAACAAGAATAAATTTAGTTGTTACGGTGGGACTGTTCAGCCAAGCACCATAGCAACACTTGGGTACATTCTTTGGGGCAATCGTAAGATAGTCTCGTGAAAAGGTTTTTAAACTTTTATTGCACCCCTCACAAGCTCGGGGTGCCCTCGTAACGCCCGCCGGCGAAGCCGGACCCAAGTATGGCAAGCGCAGCCAAAGGACGGTGACTTGTCTTCCGCGCAGCCACCGGAAATTGGCGCACAGCGCTGAGCAACAGCAAGCTTGTGTGCTTGCGCATCACCCCAAGGTGTACTCGATCCCCCAAAACTGGGAGACTTTTGGAGACGCAAATCGATAAAGATCGAATACGCGATATAGAGTGTAATCAGCAGGTAATTGGTAGCACAGCCACACCTTATGACGGGCCCGGTGCGGGCCCGCAAGGCGTGGGAGCATCAAAACCTCAGAGACTTTTCGCGAGAGTGGGGGCCAGACGCGCCGGTGCTTTGCGGTCGCTCCCTCCGGTGCCGCGACCGCGCACGTAAAAAAACACCGTGGTACGGCGCTGTGCCTACTG
Organism: Myxococcota bacterium; assembly: GCA_039030455.1. Classification (GTDB taxonomy): domain Bacteria; phylum Myxococcota; class UBA727; order UBA727; family JABDBI01; genus JBCCEG01. Next base: position 1,223 of record JBCCEG010000262.1, read on the forward strand.
CGCGCTCTTCCGGGGCGCAAAAGGGTAGGCGGGGGGGATAAAGAGCCCGCGCCGGCTTTGCCGGCCGGCACGCTCGCGCGCCCTGCATGCACCACGGCGCATCAAAAGTCACCCCGCGCCGCCGATCAGATATGCGCAGGCGAGCGCCGCGGCGCTTAAGGCTCACATAATATAAAGTCCATTTGGGGCCGTCTCACGGAAGCCTTGGGTCGCGCAAGCGCTGGGGGCCACCAAGAGGGTGGAGGATCATCTGCCCCAAGGGAATTACAATGTTGTTAACCGATAGAAAGTGTGAGGTGTCAATCAATATGGATGGTGTCTGCACTATCAGACCATCTTGTGCGCCTGAGCGCGCACTTGCGCGCCCGTCCCGGGTTCGCTGCGCTCACCCCCTTGGGGTCGCGCAAGCGCTGGCGTGGACGGGCGCAAAGGGGTGGTGGTACGTAGTCGCACGCTCTTCCCAGTTGACGCGCAACCCTCGGTATGCTGTGCATACAAAGTGTACTACGCACCTTACCGACCTTCCGGGGGCAAAGCCACCGAAATGGGTCCCTTGGTGGCGTAACCTTCAAACTTCGTTTGAAAAAAAAGCGCAGCACTTGCGGTGGCCGTTTGCTATGGTTCGCGTCTGGTTAGCGCGCAGCGCTTGGAGACCGAGGTACACTCGAGACCTTATAACAAACGTGCGCCGAGTACAACGTCACCAAGAACTCCACTGATCACACAATGCCCTAAAGGGTTGCGGGAAGGCCCAACAAGCAATACCCGGCAGGTGCTCTAGGGGGCTTCTGGGAGGTACAACCCTAAAAGGGCAACGGGAGGACTTTAAGACGGCCGAGGGGAGTTCCGGCAAAATAAAGCGCATTTTTGAAAGGCCGGAAGTAGGCGCGCGGTGTTGGTGCAAAGTTATGCTTACCAGTAGAGGGCGGCGAGGGACGAGCCGCGCTTGCGTTTTCTTAGGTCGTACCCTATTGTTGGCTTCCCAGTGCGCTTGCTCGTTCCCGAAGGGAAAGGCTTCTTTATCCCCCCCGGCCTCTTCCTGTTTGCTTGCTCTTGCTCTTGCCCGAAGGGCAAGAGTGAGAGGATGAGGCCGGCGGAGCCGGAGCGCTCGCAAGCCCATTCACTACGTTCGTTCGTACTTTTTTCTTTGAAAGAAGGGCAAGAAGGGGGGCCCCGGCGCTTCGCGACCCGAGACAACCCGGCTACACCAGAATAGGTCGACCTTCGGTCGATCGCTATCTTTTTATGCCTTTAGCTCCCAAGGGCAACTGAGCGCAGCGAAGTTGCAGGGCTGTTTTTTGCTCCGCCGCTCCGCCCCGAACGCAGTGAGGGGCGAAGGTCTGGTCTTGTCTTGTCTTCCGCGCAGCGTGGCCTTTCCGAAGGAACGGCCAACCGCAGCCCGTTCGCCGAAGGCGAAACCCGGCCCCCCCGTGGGCGGATGGGGAAACCCCCCCCCCCATTAAACCCCCCCCCCCCCACCCGGCCCACACCGGGACCCCGGGAAAACCACCCCGTAGCGCCACCCCCCCATTTTACCGCCGGGGGGGGCCCCCGCCCCCCCCCCCCCCCAACCCCCCCCCCCCCCCCCCCGCCAGGACCCCAAACCCCCCCCCCCCCCCCGCGCGGAAGAAAGGGGTTTTAAAACCCAGAACCC
>JBCCEG010000263.1:0-2846 GCA_039030455.1 Myxococcota bacterium
GCACCCCTTGGGCTGGTCGCCCACCGTTGCGCGCGATTAAAGGTCAAGCTTTTGTGGAACACAAAGCGTTGGGCCGAGCTGAGCGAGGCTCGACCGGCCCCCGAAGGGGTGAGCTGAGCGAACCAGAAGGGGGGCACCAAGCGAACCAGCTGAGCGAACCATGAACCGGCACTTTGCTTTGCAATGAGCCTACATTTGTGGGCAGATTACAGGGGAACGAGCTGAGTTGGCTTCCTACCCTCGCTGATCTGGTCAAGCTGTAGCTGGTGTCCACGGTCGCTGTAAACGGTCAAGCGTAAGGGTCCGGGCGCGCTTGCGCGCGTGCGAAGCTGCACCAAGTGCAGCTTAGGCCCCCGCAGGGGTGAGCGAAGCGAACCAGCGGGGGCTCAACAACAACAAACCAGCTCAGCTTACCAACAGAGGAACCAAGCACCAGGGGTGAGGGTCGCGAACCAAAGTCGCTGCAAATGGTGAGGTGCGAGCGAGCGTAGCGAGCGAGCACCAAATAGGTTCGCTCCTTAGTCTTAGTACAAAGCTTGTATTTACTCGTGGCGGCTGCGTCCACAAAGATGCTTTGTGCCCGAATCAGATAGTCGTGACTTTACCCGGCTTGTTAGATTCCCGTTCCCATTGGGGTCAGTTAGGGTTTTGGTCCTTCGGACCAGACCAACCCGGTTCGCTCTCACCGAGCGATTGCTACCGATCCTAGATTAACCGCTCACGACCTGGTTACTTGTGATGGTGGTCTTGGGCCCCCGAAGGGCGGCTCTCTTGTCGAACACAAACCCGAAGGGGTGAGCTGAGCGAACCAACACCAGCCAACCTTAACGGCCCAGAGAACGAGTCCTCTCCGGTTCGATTCCCCGCGTTGTGGTTATAACTCCCTTAGCTCCGGTGCGCTTCAGCCACTCGCTCAACACAGTGGAATCGAGTGAGCGAGCCCTAAGATCACGGGGGTCGCCACTTCGGAAAAGAGTGAGAACTCTCTAGGCGACTCGTAGATTAGTTCGAGGAAGAAGTTCTACGCTTGAACAGCCCAAACCGACAAGAAGCTTTTTTATCGAACCCCACCTTGGGCCAATGCACTTGAGGTTTTCCCGTTCCGAACTGCCATTTTTTTGGACCGGAAGGCTCCTGCTGTACGCCGAGTCCTGGAAGAAGGAACAGGATCTACCACTCCCGCATATCCTCTGGCGGACTTGGGCCGAGCCTGCGTAGGCGGCTGCGTGCCGACCCCTTGTAACGACACGTCATCACCGGTGTTCGTCGCTCGAAGCATTCAGCGATATTCCACGGTTAACTAAATTGTTGACCTTCGGTAGCACCCCCCACTCGGGTGGGTTTAGAGCGCTTGCAAGTGGCTACATTCGGCGATACGCCAATTACGTCCTTGCTAAGAGTTCTGCAACGTACAGCCTTTGCGGTACGATCCGTGAGCTCGTCGAAGGCACTTGTGATCAAACCTAGGGGCTATGAGTGGCGCTCCCTATATAACTATATAAGTTCGACCGTGCTGACCTTGTCACAAGGTTGGTAGGAACCCAAATTTTCGGAATAGTTCCTTCGGCGAGCAAGTTTCTTATTGCCCAGCTGCACACTCCAGGAAGTTTTGAGGATGGATGTAGGCAATACAGTCACCCCGTCCCGTTGGGGGGGGGGTGTAACCCCACGGCAGTTCAGTTCACTAGAGAGCCCCGCCATCTTTGACGGTTAAACAAAGGGTGCTTACGCGCCAGGCTCTTGGTCGATCGATCATCAGAAAACCTTTTGCTACAGGCTTTGGGTAGGCGGCAGCCGCCGTGCTCTTCGGGGAAGGGCTCGGCCACCGGGACGTTTTAGAGACAGATCTTGAGGTGCCCATGACACCAGTAAGCGGAGCGCTCCGCTTTACCAATTGCCTTTGGCTAGGCTAGTGAACGAGCTCGCTTTGCTATAACTTTGCCCGTAAACGGGCCACACGAAATGCCGTCATAGTCGGTAATTAGTTCTACCGCTAGTTCAGAACCTTACGTAAGGCTTTCACCTCATAGGGCTCCTCGCATACACTTTAGGGTAACGCCTGGGGATCGTGTTGGCCCGGAGAGTTACTGAAATTTTCTCGAAAAACCCAAGCAACTAGAGCGCAGACTAGGTTAATATAGGAAGTTAATAGTTCGGGTAGGCCACCCGAAGACATTCGTCTTTGCCATTAACTTCGACCTTGTAGGCGAGCTGGTAGAGCTCAAGCATGGTTCGCATGGTTCGCAACGCTGGTTTTAGCCCGCGGCCCGTACCAAACGGTCCAGCTAAAGGTCACCACCTTTAGCAGCCACCGTGGAGCAGCGACTTTGTACAATTGGTTCCCTTAGCTGTGGTTCCCTTGGCTTTGTTGTTGAGCGAGCTTGCACCGTTCGGAACCAAGCACCAGGGGTGAGGGTCGCGAACCTGGAGAGGCGGCGCCCAACAGGGGGGTTGTGTCGAACGCGCGCAAGCGCGCCCAACCCTTTGGCTGGTTCAGCTAAAGCTCACTCGAACAATAGTTCGGCATTAACCACAAGACAACCGCTGTTCGTTGGTTCCATCGTGAATGCAAAAAAGTTGTGGTTATAACTCCCTTGGCCCTGACCCTACTAGCTTTCCCCGACTGGCTCACCGTCCCGAGCGGTCCAGCTCAGCTGCTAAAGGTCTTGGCGCTCTACCACCCCAGGAGCCTGTCACTAGTGCGTGAAGGTCTAAGCCATGGTAGGTCGCCACGGGACGTACCGTTGATCGTGCTTCTCCACTTTCCCTTGGGGTTCCGGGACCTACGTTGCTCCTACGTGCACCTTCCCCCTTCCCCACATTCTTGGACCTTAAGTGCTCATTAC
>JBCCEG010000264.1:0-2834 GCA_039030455.1 Myxococcota bacterium
AAGGTGAACTCAACAAGGCCCTGGAGATCGCGCGCAATCTGCTGAGCGAGCGTATCCCCCTCGCGACAATCGCCAAGGTGACCCGCCTGCCCCGCAAAAAGCTGACCGAGCTGCGCGGCAAGAAGAGTCCGTGAAAGCCCGCGAACAAGCCTAAAAGCAGCAGCAAGCAAAAGCGGAAGCCTATACATCCCTTGACACGACCGTGTGTTCATGATAGGGTCGTCAATCGTGTCTTCACGAAAAAATGCCGTAAAACAAAATTCCTGCTTTTTCTTGTATTTACTATCAAACGTAGCCATAAAAAATATATCATATTTTATGTTTTTTATTGCTGTTTTAATATCGTTTTTTACAGGGCAATTATATCTCATATCAATACTCATCATTGCTCGAGATATCGCTGGCGAGCGCATGGCCGACATGGCGGATGCTCTCGTGCTGGTTACTTCCTTTCTTCCCGCGCTGCTGTTGACACCCATCGCCGGACATATCGTCGATCGTTTCGACCGGAAGCGAATTCTCATTATTAGCAAGGCCTGCGACGCTGTCATTACACTCACATTCCTAACCTCTTCCGCCCAACTGAATCTTTGGTTTTTTCTTACGCTTAACACATTAACAACTATCTTTTTTGTATTCTTTATTGTCACAACCAATTCTCTGATCCCGTCTATTTACAAAAACGACGAATTTCCAGCCGTGAACGTGCTGATCAACGTAACACGAGCCTTCATGCTTATCCTTGGTGCGCTGGGCGGCGGATTTCTCGCCGATCGGATCGCCCATGATCTGCTGTTCTTCGTCTGTGCCTGTCTACACGCCTTGACGGCCATCCTGCTGGCATGGGTTCGAATCCGGCAATCAACAACAGACTCCGAACAGCAGCCCAAGCACGCGAGGACGAACTTCCCGCTAGACGCATTCGCCCAAGGACTGGCCTACTTGAAACAAGATACATACATCCTGCTCTTGATTGCCGCTCGCACCGTCATGAATATCGGCGCTGGGCTGCGGCTGCTGTACATTGCAATGGCCGAGGAAGTCTTGCGGCTGGGGGACCACGGCTTAGGATTGTTTGCCGCCGCGCGCGGCGTCGGCTTTTTCATCGGGCCGTTCGCAGCCGCGCGGATGGGTTCGGCTGCCACGGCAAAACACCACGCGCTAATCACCGGAGGGTTGGCAAGCTTGGGCATTGGGTTCGGGCTGCTGGGAGTTCTGGGCGGTCACAACATTTGGCTGAGCGGAGCGACCATCATACTGGCCTTTGCGGGTTCGGCCTGCGTCAAAACGATTTCCATCACCCTCATTCACCGCGCCGCCCACAATGAATTCCTCGGGCGTGTCTTGGCCTTGGACACGGGGCTTGGGGCTTTAGCTGAAATTCTCGCCACGCTGCTACTTGGTTTTATTCTCGGTCCGCGAACCGTCATTCCAGCCACGGTTGTATCCGGAATCCTGCTTGTGGCGGCGGCGATCGCTTGGAACCGGTTCGCCGACAGGCACTTTCGCCTTCCAACCCCCCCCGCGCGAGACAATTGACCTTCGCGCGCGAAAACGTTTAGCTTAATCCCCATAATCAGCGACTGCTGGAAATCGTTGCAAAGCGTCTGTAGGGAGTTGTTGCCATGAAATTCTATCATCGGCTGTTTGGTCGAAAAAAGCCGCCCGCGCCAAAAAAAAGACTCGCGGTTCCCTTGTTGTTCATGCACCCGACCACGGCGCTGGGCGTGGAGTGCGAGGATAAGCTGTTCGAGTTGCTAGACAGCGTAATCTTGCGCCATATCCCGCATCACGCATGCAGCACTCTCGCCGAAGCGCTGCGGTGGATGGAACGGTGCGGGCAACCCCACCCGTTTGTCCCTCTATGCCAACGACTGCAACCACGCAAGCGGCTGTGGCCGCTGGGGAGCCGGGCGCCGCAACGGGATCCGCTGGAACAAGCCATGACGTGGCTGCGCGCGTGGGCGGGCAATCCCAAGCGGTTCAGCGTGTTTTCCGTCCTGTTTACCGACCATGCCCTGCCACACCTAGACGGCGTGCTGCTGTGTCGACGCGCGCACGAATCCGTTGTGCGCATGGTCCACGGCGAAATGCGCGTGTCACTGGAGGGAGATCAAATCGAACGGGCCTTTTACGCCGGGCTCATTCAATTTTACGCCAGCGCTATCCACGGCGAGATGGAGCAAACGGTCAAACGGAAACAACGCGACTACTTCGACCTGCTCTGCCGACCGCTGCGCGCGCTGTTGGCTCAACGGCTTGACGAACAAGACAGCGCGTTGTTCGAGCCGAAGTTCGGCGACGTGTTGGAAGAGTGGCTGGAAATTTTGCGGCCCGCCGAATTCTACTTATGGAGCCCCGAAGGCAGCGTTGTTTTCGTGGATGCCGACGGCTTCGCCCTGGCTCTGTGCGTGCGCACGCATGCACAGGTGCAACACACGCTGCAAGACCCCCGCGCACGGCAGCTGCCTGAATCGCTGCGCCGAGATCTGCGCGACGGTGTCAAAGCCATCTGTCATGTGACGCCGCAAGGCGTGGGGCTGCCGCCAGACCATTGGGAGCAACATGTCCACGACGCCGCGCCCGTGTCGGGTCGCCATGATTTTGTCTGCTGCCATGTGCCCAAAGTCAACGTCTTTGGCTCGGAATATGGAGGAATCGAGCAATTCCGCAAGCTCAAAGGAACCTTCGAAATGCCGCGAGATCCCAAATTTCGCTGGATTGAGTCCGAAGACAAAATGACCAAGGAAGCCAAACGTAACAGGATTGACAAGATTTGACGGATTTAATTATGAATTATAAATTATGAATTATGAGCCCTTAAACATTATGAA
>JBCCEG010000265.1:0-2823 GCA_039030455.1 Myxococcota bacterium
ATACCCACCTCAGAATCATTTTCCGAACAGCCTTGTCCAAGCATTGGATCGGTCGGTGAGCAGATTTCTCGAGCTTCACGGGGGGGGGGGCAGAGCAGTTTTCCCCTCCGGGGACGCAAGCGTGGCGCAAGCAGGTTGGCTCGCCCCCGAAGCGAAGCGAAGGGGGCGAAGGGGGCGAGCAGCGTCGCGACCCAACAGGCACCTGCTACGCTCAAAAGCAGCACAATCGATCGGCCTTAGCCCTCGGCGCATACCCATAGCGGGTGCGCTGACCAATGCGCCATACACTTGGCGTTCCTCGATCGCGCGCCGTCCATCGCGCGCGCACGCGCGCGGGGTTGTGCGGCTGCGCCGCCCGTAGCGAGTAGTAACAGTGCGTATGAGTATTTCCAAGAGCAGCCGCGCTCGCGCCTTGCAGGCGCGAGCGTGCACTTGCTCGCGGTCGCGAGCAGGCGGAGGGGGCGCAACCAGGCTACGCCTGAGACTCTTTTAATAGTGAGGTGCGCAACACCAAATTGCGCAAGCAACTTAGGGTAGGGCGCTTGCGCGACCCAATCTTTGGGATGACGGTAGTTTTCCTTTTTTGCTTCGACGGCTTGCGGTAGCAGGAGCGAACCATCCGCCGAGCCGGGGTGTGGCTACGCCGCAATGCTCGCCTAGACGCACCAAGGCAAATCAACCAAAAAGAAGGTTAACCGTCAGGTACTCGCGGAAGCGCTTTTACGCACTTCACGCTCTGATTTATTTTCTAAAATATTAAAAAACATGTTTTCAACAACCGAACTTAAAATTTTTCAGAATAATACGCAAGGATCCACTGTTTTTATTATTAGCAAACCCGTAATCGGTGTGTCGATTGGCCCGACTTGTGGCTTTGCCACGATCGAGCAGGCCTTGCCCCCTGGGATTATGGTGCCTTCCCCTTCGGGAACGCCGTTTGATGTGGAACCTCTGTTAGGTGTACACGGCTCCGCAACACCCGAGTATTGGTCGCCAAGGCGCCGGCTTGTGCGAGGGCGTGAGCGCAGCGAACGCAAGACCTGCTTACGGGCGGTGACTGGTCGCAAAGCGACCGAGACTAGGGATGACGGATACGGCGAGCGCAAGCTCAGTAAGACGAGATTGCCTAGCAGCTGCTGCGCCCAACCAAGAACGGAATACGGAGTGCGCCCATCATATTCAAATGACGATTGTCCAAGAGGTAAGCATATAACAAACCCGAGCTTGGGCGGGGCGCGGCTCGTGCAGACGGGCCCGAGGGCGTTTACAGGCTTGGTGCTTGACGCTTGGGCGAGCAGTCTTTCCCGAAGGCAAGAAGCGACCACTCAACAAGCAGCCGTTTGCAGTCGCATGCGCGACTGCGCCTACACTTGTGGCTTTGCCACGAGGGGCGCAGCGGCTTCTTTTTTGCGTCCACGAAGTGGGCGCAAAAAAAGAAACCAAAAAGGGTACCCCGTAAATTTGCGGCCGAATGCCGCTACATCCTGGTGGCTTTTGAGTAAAAAGAAGGCAAGCGCCAAGCGCCTCACTTTACAAAAATGAGTGTTTCTTTTTCTTTTCTTCTCTTTTTTTTTGCTTGCGCACCTCAGATGCGCAAGAAAAGAAAAAAAACGCAGGCGCACAAAAGGGAACCCGAAGGCGCCCAAGCACCAAATGGTAAATGCCCGACGGGTCCCCGCCATAATCCGGCAAAAGTACAAAAATTTTGTATTTATAGGCGCGATTATTCGTGGTCAAATTATGAACAGCTTGGATTTCAAACTATATACAACTCTTGATCATTCGAGTTATAATCAATTCATAAACACTATAAACTATAACCCATTAATCAATGTTTTTGTTAGCCCTATGTGGGATTTGAAAAATCAGATCTCACGACCGGTAAGCCTACGACTGCTGGGCCTTATAACTAGCCGATCTCGTAAAAAAAATCGGAGGATGTCCCCGTAGGGGACCAAACGCTCACGCACTCGAAGGCGCGGCGGCTCGCCGGTTGGTTTTTTTCTTTTGATTGCGCCCGCTACTGCTCCGCGCAAGCCAAATTCAAAAAAACAAATTTTGGATAAAGGACGCCAGCCAACCGGTGTTGAAGGTAGTGTTGGGCTCCCGGCCCACTTTGTGGACCGCAGGGGGGGGCGCGCAAACCTACTTTTGAAAACCTAACGTGGGAGCCCCTTTTATACCTGATTTGGGCCCCAATCGCACCCAGCTTGCGAACCGGGCACAATTGCGGGCGGTTACTGGGCGAGGGCGTTAGCACGATATGCGCCCAAGAACCGCTAATGGCTGCCACTATATTAGTCTAAAATGCTAAAGAGCCCGCCCCGCCCTCGCCCCCCTCCCTCCGCTCTTTATCCCCCCCGGCGAAGCCGGCGAGTGGCGGGGCGGGGGAGCGAGTGTATGGGGGAGACCGCCCCGCCCTCCGGTACTCCGTGTTTATGGCGCTTGCGCTTCCCAAATAAACCGGAGGACGCGGAGTGGTTGGGGTTGCGCGCGAAGCGCGCGCCTTCGGCGAGCCCGCGCTTGCGCTTCGCCCTCGCGCAAGGCGCGAGTGGAGACCCTCCGGTCCGACCGTACTGTTGCCCTTTGGTGACAGGACAGGTCGTACGGTCGGAGTGCGGGGCCCCTCCCCGCCCCCGACCACTCGCCCCTCCCGCGCTTGCCGCCTTCGGTCGCTAAGCTGCCGGCGGAGCCGGAGAGACTCCCCTTCGGTCGCGAAGCGGCCGGCGAAGCCGGTGGGCATAAAGACCCTTTCCTCCCCGCCCCTTCGGTCGCGAAGCGGCCGGCGAAGCCGGTTGTGCCGAAGGCACCGCGCCGTTCGCC
>JBCCEG010000266.1:0-2812 GCA_039030455.1 Myxococcota bacterium
ATCGACGTGCCCCAGCACTTCGGCCAGATCCCATCGGTGCAGCGGATCGAGGGCATAATGGTCGGCCGGATTGATGGGACCGGCGGTGTTGAAAAAGCGCATGTCTTTACGGTAGCAGAAACGCCCCGCTGCTACACGCGCAAGGAATGCGAGTGGCGATGGGGAACGGATTTTGATAGCATGAAGCGAAATCTCAAGGAGATGATGGTCTAGAGCCTTCATCATTCATAATTAAAAAGGTTGTGTTGATTTGGCGCGCCGATAATCTCAGGATATTGCCCCGCGTTCGTCATGCGTTTATGGGCCGCCAGGGCGGCACGTCTCCCGCGCCGTGGAATTCCTTGAATGTCTCTTACACAGTGGGTGATGTAGCAAGCCGCGTCGATGAAAACCGAGCACGGGCACTGCATGCCTTTGCCGCTAGGGCCGAAGGCCCTTTGTTCCCAGAACCTTTGATAAGACTCGAAACATCGCGAGAAGCGACGGACATGGGAACAAGAGAGGACGAAATCCCCCTTTATACGGCTAAGCAGGTGCACGGCACGGGGCTGTTGGTCATCGAGTCCGGCATGGATCCCAACTCCGTGCGGGGCCGAGAGGCCGATGCAGTTGCAACACGCGCGAGGGGGGTGTTCGTGGGTGTGCAGACAGCTGATTGCGGGCCGGTTTTGCTTGCCGCGTCGGACGGAAGCGTCGTCTGTGCCGTGCACGCGGGTTGGCGAGGCGCCGCCGCCGGCATCGTGCAACAGACGGTTCGACGGCTGTGCGAACGGTTTGAGATTGAGCCCGGCAAACTCGTGGCGGCCGTGGGTCCGTGTATTGGGCCGGAGGCCTTTGAGGTCCGTCAAGACGTGTTGGATGCCTTTGCGGGGCAGCATCGTGACTGTTTTGCGCGTCAGGGGTTTGAGCATTGGCTGTTTAATTTGCCCCGATGGCTTGCACTCACATTGAACGCATGCGGGGTGACGCGGGTCGAGACTCTTGACGTGTGCACCTACGGCAACCCCGACATGTGTTTTTCTTATCGTCGGGCAAGGCACAAAGGGAGATCGACCGGCTGTCAGTTGTCGGTCATCGGGATTTGTTAGCCAGTCGCATGAGATCACGCGCAATATGCTCGGCGGCATTTGGTTGTGCTTGCCGCCGCGCGGCCTGCTGCATCTTGGCGCGGCGTTGCGGGTCGCGAATCAGATCAAGCATCAGTTGACTCAGCCTTTGTGGCGTGAGGTCTTGTTGAAGCAGGTGCGCCGCCGCGTTGACATTGGCCAGTTCCAATGCGTTGTGCGTTTGGTGATCGTCGGCGGCCGTGGGGAGGGGGATTAAAATCGTGACGGCCCCCACCTGGGCGATTTCGGCGCATGTTCCGGCGCCGGCACGGGCGATGAGCAGGTCGCACGCGGCATAGGCCGCTGCTATATCGTCGATGAACGGAGCAACGCGGACGTGAGTCAGGCCGTGACGGGCGTAAGCTTGCTCTACCTCCGCATGATCGGCCGCTCCGCTCTGGTGCGTTACGTGCAACCGAACGTTGTGTTGTCGCAGCAAGCCTAGCGCTGTGGGGACGGCTTGGTTGAGGGCACGCGCCCCTTGGCTGCCGCCGAGAATCAGAACGCGGACTGGTTTGTTTGATGTGCTTGGCGCGGGAGCTCGCGCCCGCCGCAGATCCGATCGCAAAGGGATGCCTGTGAGGACAAACCGTTTAGCGTCGAACCAACGCATGCTGTTGCGGAACCCGCCGTAAACGCGTTTGACGAAAGGCTTGAGTAGGCGGTTTGTTAACCCCGGGACGCTGTTGGGTTCGCAGATAGCCGTGGGAATACGCAAGAGCCATGCGGCAAGCACAACAGGCCCGCCCGCGTAGCCCCCCACGCCCAAAACCACGCCGGGGCGGAATCGATAGACAAACCATAGGGCACGGCAGACAGCCCATCCCGCCCGCGCGAGCGCGGATACCTTGCGCCACCACGGCTTTCCTTTTAATCCCGACACGCCAATGCATGAAAGCGGAAAGCCTGCTTGGGGGATGGCACGTGCCTCTAGCCCACTTCGACTGCCAACGAACAGGATTTGCCCTGTTGGTTGCAGGCGTTTGAGTTCCTGTGCGATTGCCAAACCCGTGAAAACGTGACCCCCCGTGCCGCCGCCGGCGATGATCACTCCCTGCGGCCACTGCGTGGCTTTTTGCCCCAAAAAGTTTTGCGTTTCACGCAAATACTTTTCGGGGGCCCCTTTGCTTTTTTCACCGGTGGCTTTTGGGTGCAGAGAGACCCCGCCCTCAAAGCCTTCCGGCCGCGACAGAGAAAGAGTCATTCCCGTGCCGGGCCGGGGCCTTTTTGCTCTTGCCGTGACAGGCTTTCAATGTGTTGGTGTGACAAGCCGGTTACCTTGGCGACGGTCGCGGGATCCAAACCCTCTTGCAACATGCGAGCGGCCGCCAGCTCAAGACCTTCCTCACGGCCTTTCTCCAGTCCCTTCCGGCGGGCGTAGCTCATCTGCATTTCGCGGTCGGTGCGGGCGATCATGGCGCGCGCGTAGGCACGGCGCTCCTGCGAAGTCCAAGCATGCTCCTGCAGCGTGGTGAAGGCCTCGCGAAGCGCGGGCGTGTCCAGCTGCTTGGGGATCTCCTTGAGCGCGGGCGCGTGGCGCAAAAAGTACGCCCACCGCTGCGCGTCTGTCTTAAGTTGGTTGAGCTTGAGGTGGAACTTGGGCAGCTCCACAAAGGCGTAGTGGATCGTGTCGAAGGTCTGCCTGCCCGTCTTGAGATCACACAGACGATGTTGTGACAGGTAGTCGGTGTTTCCCTTGACAAAAG
>JBCCEG010000267.1:0-2804 GCA_039030455.1 Myxococcota bacterium
AGGAGAGACGAAGTTTTGGTGTGCGGCGGCTTGACGCCGCTTTCCCCGGCGGCCGCGGCACCGAAGACGGACGGTCGCGGAGGGTTTGTGGAGGAGTATTTTCACCGCGTGCTCGGAGTCAAAGCGGCGTCAAGCCGGGGCACCCGCAAAGTACCGCAGGCGACAGCCGAGGACACTTTGTGGGGCAAAGCGAAGCGAAAACTTTTTGGGGTTGAATGCGTCGGCCCTGGCTGGCGCGCGCCGGTGCTTGACGGAGTGTTTAGTGTGATGTTAAATTACAAGTATAGAGTTTGCTTTACATTAGTTAGGCGCGGCAGGAGGGAACGATGAAGCATGCAATCAAAATACTGGCGGGGACAAGCATATTGTGTTTGACGGCATGTGGTAGCTTGCGGTTCGCCGATCCGACGCTTTCGACAAGTGAAGAGAGCCCCGAAACAACCAAACTCACCACGAGCGGCGAGATCCGCGAAGGATGGGGCAAAGGCGACGAAGAGTCGTGGGAGCGTGGGCAGCAGTGGAGCGAGCACGGGGTTCTCACCGAAAACAGCAGAAAAAAACTCCTTGAGATTGTCAAGAGCTCGAACGAAGAGAACGCTAAAAAAGCGGGAGACACCCTTGTCCAAAACGCGGGATCCATTAGGCAGGAGTACGAAAGTCTTAGTGGTGAAGATGACGGCAACCCCGCGAAAAAAAGCGCGAAAGCAAGGTTGCAAGCCGCCGCCGCCGATGTTTTAACGGTAGCGCAGTCGGGTACGCGACAAAAGAAAGAGGCGGCCGAGTGGCTTGCCGCGGTGCTCTTTAGCGACGACGCGGGCGAGCAAAAGATTGCCCACAACCTTGTCAAGAGCAAAAAGGATCTTTCCCCCCAGTTGCAGCAAGCCTTGGCCGACAAGGTGACCGAACATCCGGATCATGCCGAAGCCTCCCAAACGGCCGCTTTGCTCGGCGAGCAGACGGATTTGACGGACGAAGCTCTAAAGGGACTCATTCTAGTGGGTGGGGAACCTGGCAGCCCCGGGCAAGCTGGGGCGGTGGGCAAGTTGCGGAAGCCTGCGATTTGGGACCGTATTCGCGACAACTACGCAACGTTCGCGGACACAATCCAAACAGCGTTACAGAGCTTGAAGGGCGATACGGCACCCGATTCAGCAAACCGGGTATCGATGTTTCAATTGGCAACGGCCGGCAAGACTTTTGCCGAGTCTATTCCCATTTTGCAAGAGATTTCTACCAGCACGCACGCGGGGGTGCTGAGAGATGTGGCGCTTGAGTTGGCGCGGCACGCATCCACTGAAAACGCAGGTGGTTGGATTGCGGCGGGCAATGCTGCGTACAACGATTTGGGTAATGTGAGCAACGCTGTCGCGGGTGGGCTGGCAAGTCTAGTAGCCGCCGCCACGCCAACGGATGTGACGAACCGTGAAAAGCTTGCGAAGCTGGCGTGGTTTTCTCGAAACCCGGGAGTTGCCAAGGCGATTTTAGCTAATGCCGATGCGAGCAAGGCGATCACGGCCGTCGCGGATACAGTGCCCGTGCTCCCCGCGCCCCCTGCGCTGACTGTGGAGGAGAAGCAGGACAGAGTGGTCGCTCTCTTGCGCGAAATTCCCCCGGTCGATTTACCGACGTATTACGGCAACTTACATCTGCTTGGAAGCTCTATCGTAGGAGCACTAGCAAGAGCTCATGCTCCTGTGTTGGACGCGGCTCGCCGCGAGGCTGTTGCGACGTTGGCGTGGAATTCGAATAACGCGGAGCTTGCCAAGGCGGTGTTGGCCGACGCGAACGCGAGCGAAGCCATCGCTGCGGCGGCGGACACGGATGCCAAACAGGAAAGTTTAGTCACTGCCGTGCTGGCGGCCGTTCCGTTGGCGGCGGCTCATCACGGCAATCTGCACGAGATCAGCACCGCCATTGTGGGGTCGCTGGGGCGGTTGCATGCAGCAGTTAACGCTGGGGATATAACCCGCCGTACCAATATTTCAACTTTGGTGTGGACTGCGAATAACGTGGATCTCACCAAGACGGTTTTGGCCAGCGCGAATGCAAGCAAGGCCATCGGCATAGCCGCCGGCGCCGATAATGCGAAGCAAGACCTTTTGGTCACCGCTGTACTGGCGGCCAATGCGGCCGGGCCGCTGGCGGCGGCTCATCACGGCAATCTGCATGAGATCAGTACCGCCATCGTGGGGGCACTGGGCAGGGCTCATACCGGAGGAAATGCGGCTCGCCGCACTGATATCTCGATTTTGGCGTGGAGCTCGAATAACGGAGAGCTTGCCAAGGCGGTGTTGGCCAACGCGAACGCGAGAACGGCGCTTGTGGCCGCTGCTGGCGCGGATGACGGAAAGCAAGACAGTTTGGTTCGTTTTGTGCTGAGAATTCCCGTAATTGACAGACCGGGTTATTATCCCCATTTGCATCACCTTGGAGTCCCCCTTGTCGGGTCACTGGGGCGGTTGCATGCGGCAGCCAACGCTGGGGATCTGACCCGTCGTACCAATATCTCAACTTTGGTGTGGACCGCGAATAACGAGGATCTCACCAAGGCGGTTTTGGCCAGCGCGAATGCAAGCGAAGCCATCGCTGCGGCTGCGGACACGGATGCCAAACAGGAAAGTTTAGTCACTGCCGTGCTGACGGCCGCTCCGTTGGCGGTGGCTCATCACGCCAATCTGCATCACATTGGGGTGGCTATCGCGGGTGCGTTGGGTCGAGTGCACGTCACGATAGCAGCAGTGGTAGGAGGGCCACCCCTCGCTGCAGATATAGGCCGCCGCACCAACATTGCCACCTTGGTGTGG
>JBCCEG010000268.1:0-2779 GCA_039030455.1 Myxococcota bacterium
ATCCGTATTTATATACCTTAATTTCATTTATATACAACTGCACAATATTCACCAAGAAATAATTTTCTCTTAATTTTTCATCTGATTTTTCACAGAGTTTTTTTGGTTTTTATATCTTAACAATCTATTTCACAGTTACGATGACATTTACAATAAAGCCTATCTATAATAACAACTGTTTCACAATATAAAAATCTACGTGTACAACTATTTCCAAGAAGACGACACAAAACGCTTCCATTTTTCCTGCAATATGTGGTTTTCTATTGCAACATTTTCTCGTCTGAAATTTCACTATCAAAAACGAGCTCATGCCCTTGGCCTACAGCATCATTGCTGCTATCGCAGGCGTTGAACAACCACAAACCCCCGACAAGGCTCCCCATGCAACACCAGAAGCCAATTTTATCGTCTAACACGATTCACCCTTCCTTCATGCCTTTACAAAACCTGCGAACACGCACCGTTATTTCATGACGTTCCCTGTAAGGCGGTGAGCGCTAACCCCAAAACGTCATGCCACATGTGGGAAACTTTCTGTTCTCGCGGACAGTGTGGATAATCAGAAAAAACGGAGCGCGAGGCGTGGTATACTCCCTCTCATGCACCCTGAATTATTTCGTCTGCCGTTCATCGGCTTGCCGGTTCATACATTTGGTTTGACAGTCGCCATCGCCTTCTTGCTGGCTGTCCACGTGATTCACCGCCAAGCGCTACGCAGCGGGCAGCTAGCCGACGAAGTTCTCGACGCGAGCTTTTGGGTGCTGCTGGGGGCAATTATTGGCGGACGCTTGGTGTTCGTCATCGTGGAGTGGCGCGCGTTTTTTATCGAGGCCCCGTGGGTACAATTGACGAGTTTGGGTTTCTCCATTCCCCGCATATTGGCTGTGTGGCAGGGGGGATTTGTCTCGTGGGGCGATTTCTTTGGCGGCGTCACGGCACTCATGCTGTACGCACGGTCGCGTAAAATTCCCGTGCTCGCCCTGGTGGATCTCTTCATGCTGGCCGTGCCGCTGGCTGAAGCCGTCGTGCGAATTGGGTGTCTGTCGGCCGGCTGTTGTTTTGGCCAATCGGCTTACCACCTTGACGAAGCCGGCGGCGTGGTGGCGAACCTACCGCTCACATTGCGGTTCCCCCCCGGCTCCATCGCTTATAGCAACTTGCTGTATGGTTCGTCGGACCAAACGGTCCAGCTTATGCACCGCCTTGGCACCACGGTGCCGCTTTTCCCCTGGCAGCCGGTGCAGGCCGTCGCCTGCATTGCTCTGTTCTACACGCTCCTTTATATCGCCCCGCGAAAACGTTTCCATGGTCAGGTCTTTTTAACGTGCGCGATTGGATACTCCGTTATCCGCTCGTTTCTCGAACTGTTTCGCGGTGACGAAGCCAGAGGGTTTGCCGTGAAAGATCTCCTCTCCACCGGCCAATTTCTCTCTATTTTTATTGTCATCGCCTCGATCATCACCTGGGTTTGGGCCGCGCGGCGCGCGCGGCAGGCTCGAAGCGCACCGTGCTGACCGTGCGACCCATCACGCCGTGCGGCGTGGTGGAGCAAGACAAACTCACGCCGGATGCGCTCCGGCAAGCCCTAGCCGACGTCGACTGCCGCCTGCTTGCGCCATGGCCAAGCCGCCGCGGCAATCACCCTTACCTGCACCTAAAAGACACGGAACGGTTGGAACATCTGCGACAAGCACTGCTAGACCCACAAGCGGATCTCGTGTGGCTGGTGCGCGGCGGCTACGGGTTAACGCGGTTGCTGCCGCGCCTGCTGCATGAATCCCTTGAACACGAATTACAGGCACGAGCGCCGCGCGTGGTGGGGTTTTCCGACGGCACGGCCCTGCTGGCGCATCTGTGGTGGCGCTTGGGGCTCCAAAGCATCCACGGGCCTAATCTGCGGAGTCTGCTCAAGGAACCCGACGCATCGCGCGAACACTTGCGGCACCTTTTGCACAACCACGCGGTGACTTATCCACCGCTTGCCTGTCGCTTTGTTCCCCCTCTTTGTCGTCCTGACGAGCGGAGCGAGGAAGGACCTCCCCACTGCGGCGCAGCGCATGGAGATCCTTCGCGCTTCGCGCTCAGGATGACAAACGGAGGTTGCCTACAAGGCACGTTGATGCCAACCAACCTCTGCGTTCTCACCCACTTGTTAGGGACCCCCTCCATGCCGTCATTGCGCGGCTGCATCTGGCTGGTGGAAGACGTCAACGAACCGCTCTATCGCATTGATCGCATGCTCACGCAGCTGTGGGCCGCCGGCGCCTTGCGGGGAGTTGTCGCCGTGGTGCTGGGCCGCTTTACCCCCCGCGCCGCGGCGGATCCGCTGACGGTGGCGGAAGTGTTCGAGGAACGCTGCCAAGCGCTCCATATCCCTCTTTTCGAAGGCTTGTCGATGGGGCACGAGCCCCCCAACCTCGCCGTTCCCTTCGGCGCGTCCGCCCGTATCCAGGTGCAAGGCGAAACAGCCTCTTTACAATTATGAATTATTAATTATGAATTATGAGGGCTAAAAGCCATGAGGAAAGAAACTCATAATTCATAATTAATCCGACATTCCGCACATGCGTTCGCACGCGAGTTTTGATTTTGCATAATTTTTTATACCGTCTTATGAAAACTTTTACTTTTTACCGTCATTTTATCTTCTTTTTCTTCATCTTGGCAAGGAGTTTTTGTCCCGTTCGACACTTCCAACCACCCCCGGCACCAGATCAGGATACACGCCCGCTGTCTCGCCCCGCAAGGGCGGCAAGCCTAGGCATGGGAACGGGTC
>JBCCEG010000269.1:0-2759 GCA_039030455.1 Myxococcota bacterium
CCTGGTTTTCCAATAGCGCAATTTGCCATCTTGACTGGCCGCGACGAGTGATTTGCCTGTGGGCTGGATGGCTATGCTATTGGCATACTCTTGTGAGTTGCCACCAAATTGACGCGACACCTCTGGAGAGTTTAGCTCTGCAAGATCCCACATGCGCACCGTACCGTCAGCGGAGAGGCTAGTTAGAAAATCAGAATCTTGTGGATCGAAGGCAAGAGACCGCGCCGCCACCTCGTGCTCCAGCGTTGCCCGCACTTCGCCGGTTTTGACGTCCCACAGCTTGACCGTGTTGTCGTCACCGGCTGACGCGGCCAGCGTGCCCTCGGGTTGAAATGCAATTTGCGACACGGACTTTTTTTGATGCAGCGCCGTTTCGTGCATGCTTTGCCAGTGGTTGCCGTCGTAAACCGTGACCACGCCCGTACTGTTGCCCGCCGCGACGACATTGCTCCGCGGCTCGAACGCCACGCTGGTCAGGCTGCTGACCGTGAGCGGTCCGGCCAACGACACGTTTTGCCGGTTTCCTTTCCAGCGCCACATGGCCAACTCATCATCTCCCGTGAGAATCATGGTGTAGCCCTTGCCCAGCTGTTGGGCGTTCAGATTGCCAGCGCTCTGCGCCGGTTGCCCGCTGGCAGGGGCATACGTTTGAGGTGGCGCATGCGTGACATCGACCTGACCTTCAACGGTGTTCGGTTCCTTTTCATCCTGCACGGCATTATTCATGGCGTAGCCCGACGAAGCGACGAGCGCCGACGTCAGCACTCCTACGGCAAATGTCCAAGAAAAATATCGAGATGTTGTCATGATCGTAACTCCTGTTTTCCGGCTAAAAGGCGTGCGATCCCTTGGCCCATCCAAGCGACCGTGACAGGGCCGGTTCCCCGTCTAGCGTTGAGGACTACCTGTCTTCTTGAAAAATGTCAAGCGGCGGGGCGAGGTTTTTTCCGCGGCCCTCAATAACAGCGTCAGACTTGACAACCCTTGTCGTTGTGTGGCAAAAGAATGAGAAGTCCATGCGCGTTTTGTCACGGCACGCGATATTTCCCCGCGAAATCGTTGCGTTGGGTTGTGGCAACGCGATAACGGGCGTGCTTGACAAATAAAGAGGAGAGAAGCCATGGGATTGTGGAGTTGGTTGTTTGGCAACGGGGCGAGTGACGAGGAGAAGGATTCGGAAACTGGTGGCGGAGAGTCGCAAGCATCCGACGCGTCTGGCGGAGAGGAGAAAAAGGCAGCGACAACGGAGCAACCCGAGTTGGCCGACCGCCTTGCGGTGGGGCCCTTGCTTGACCACACGGCCACAACGGTTCTCGTGGACGATCACCCGGATTTTTTGCGGAGCCTGGTGATGCTGCGTCTGCCCGATGAACCGTCGCGGATTTTCGCCTATCCCGAAAAAGCGTTGGAGTGGCTGCGGGCCAATGCTCCGCCTCATCCGCTGACGCGCAAGTGGCAAGAGCTGGATTTGGAGCGGCAGCCGCGAAAGTGGCCCGAGGCACTGGCGGCGTTGCGCGCCTATGCCAATGATCCCAAGCGGTTCGCGGTGGTTTCCACCTTGCTCAGCGACTACGACATGCCCCGCATGAACGGCATGCAGTTGTGTCAGCAAGCCCCCGCGCACATTGTCAAAATCATGCAGAGCGGCATGGTTTTTAGTGACGGAATCGAGCAGGCGATCAAGGCCGGT
Organism: Myxococcota bacterium; assembly: GCA_039030455.1. Classification (GTDB taxonomy): domain Bacteria; phylum Myxococcota; class UBA727; order UBA727; family JABDBI01; genus JBCCEG01. The sequence continues at coordinate 1,691 of JBCCEG010000269.1, forward strand.
ATCATCCGACAATTCGTGCCGAAGGGGTCAGGGGAAGGGAAGTTGGAAAAAGCGCTGGCGGAGGCGCGCGAGGTGTATTTTCGCCAGGTTGGTCAGCCGTTGGCTGAAGCGCTAGCGTCGCAACTTGCCCGCGAGCAAAGCGCTCTGTTCACGTCTGGATTCGCTGTTTGGCTGTGGGAGCACATGGAGCGCTTGGCCGCCGCCGAAATGTATTTGTGGGACAGCGTGGGCAGTCACGTGGTGGTGCAAAAGGAGGGAACCGCGCACGCCTTGTGTGTGCAAAATCCCCAACAGGCGGCCAAGGTTGTGCAAGACGCGCGGTCTGAACACGTGCCCCAGACGCTGCGGCAAGAGTTGCTGGATCGCAAGAAAATGGTCTGCCGAGTGACCGCCGCGGGCGTTGAGATACCGCCGCCGCGAGAGTGGAAACGCCATGCTTACCCGGCGGTCTCCGTCGAGGGAGAGCACGGGACATTTTTGTGTTGCCATGTGCCCAAGGTGGATGTGCTCGCGCCCGATCGCCTGAGTTTGCATGCATACACGGAACAGGAGCAATTATGAATTATATTTGTAAGCGGCTTTGTCTTTATTTTCGTGGTATTCAGCGGGTTTTTGAGTAAGTTTTTATTGGATTTCTCGGTTAAGTTTTCAAATTCGCCAACCCCCTCTCAGCCTCTGAGCATCAGCCTTTGCGCTCGATTCAAACTCGCTGTGAGTGAGGGGTCGTCCCAGTACGTATGACAAGAAATTCTGGCGATCATTCTCGCTTGGGATTTCGTCCAGCGAATAATCCGCTCGCAAACCATAGCGCCCTCCGTGCAGCTTGACAATCGAGCGGTGTCCAATAAGGAGCTGCTGATCCGGAATGCCCGTCTCAACGTGCACATCAAAGACTGTGATCGGATCGCCATACTTAAGAAACGCGTCCTCGATCAAGCTATCGAAGTTTGTTGTAAGGATCTTGTTGATTCTCATCGATCCTGAAAGCAAGGCCAATGAGGAGTGCGCGATCGTGGGTGCTTTTCCATCAACTATCTGCAGAAAAAAAGTGTCAAGAACTTCCCGTCGA
>JBCCEG010000270.1:0-2742 GCA_039030455.1 Myxococcota bacterium
CGTTCCTTGGATCCAAATAGCAACCTAGCACGACCAATCTCCTTCACCCGTAAAGGGGCCCCCGCAAAGTATTGAGCGACAGCGAAAACTTTGCGGGGATAAAAACGCGTGGTCGTTTCTGGGGTCGGGGTAGCAGCCCGGCTGGATCAACATGGTTATTTCCCTCTCGTCGCGCTATTCCGGCATCTCCGATGCGCCTTGCTTTCTCTTCACATCGCTAAATTTAACATCCTTTTCAGACAATTGTCAACCCCTTATTTTTTACTGCTAAAATATTGAACTGAAGGAAAATTGTGAAATAACACCCACGGGATCCGCTTATGCTAGGTTGAACGCGGGAAAACCGGCAGCAAGCCATGAACCGCGAAAAAAAGCAACACGACGCAGAAAACGCGCTGCTTTTGGCCATTGAAACCAGCTGCGACGACAGCGCGGCGGCACTGGTGACACAACAAGGCAACGTGCCGGCGGACGTCGTGTTGAGCCAAACGCAAGCCCACGCCCCCTACCAGGGCATCGTTCCCGAAATTGCCTCGCGCTGTCACCTGGTGCAAATCGTGCGCGTGGTCAGGCAGGCGTTCCAGCAAGCAAATCGACGTGCCGACGATGTCACGCACGTAGCCGTCACGTGCGCGCCGGGGTTGATTGGGTCGTTGCTGGTGGGCGCGCAATTCGCCAAGGGATTCGCCCAGGCACGGGGGATCCCCCTCATCGGCGTGCATCACATCGAAGGGCACATCGCCGCCTCGCGCGCGCAAGCGGACTACCCAAACCCTCCCTTTATCGCCTTGATCGCCTCGGGGGGACACTCGGCGCTCTACGCCTGCCGCGCGCCGTTCCAATTCCAAACCTTGGGGCGCACCCGCGACGATGCCGCCGGTGAAGCATTCGACAAAGCGGCCAAGATGCTGGGCTTGGGCTACCCAGGCGGGCAGGTGGTGGATCGTCTGGCCAAAGGCGGCGACCCCAACCGCTTTCCTTTCCCCGCGGCATTGCCCGACAAGCGGACGTTGGACTATTCCTTTTCCGGCCTGAAGACGGCCGTGCGCAACCAAGTGATCGCGATAAAACAAACGGCGGGGCACGTCACGCCGACGGTGCAACGGGACCTGTGCGCTAGCGTGCGAGCGGCGATCGTGCGCGCGTTGCTAGACAAAGCCTTGCTTGCCTGCGCCCAAACCGGGATCCGCTCGCTGGTGCTGGGCGGCGGCGTGGCCGCCAACAGCCTGCTGCGAGACCAAGCCGTTAAACGGACACGGCAGGCGGGGATAGCGCTCTGTCTGCCGCCACGCCAACACTGCACCGACAACGCCGTGATGATCGCGCACGCGGCACGAGCACGCCTGCAAGCAGGCTTCACCAGCTCCCTCGCCGTCCCCGTGCGCGCCACGTTGCCCTTGGAGGAAACGGGGGCGGTGTTGTACGGTCGCCATCTTTCATTGTAGCGACGCGAAGGACCCCCGCTTAATCTGGTTCTGTGATCGCATTGGCGCGATCATCGTCCAGAGACGTTTGGGTGGCGGGGGCCACGAGATCTAAACGGTCCAAACTCTCACTAAACCTACTCACAGTGCGCGGAATGTCGGATTAATAATCCATAATCCTCTCCAAGCGTTCTCTCTCCGTCGCCGCCACACGGCTTGTTCCGCCGTGACGGGTCGGCGGTCCCAACCCGCTCGCCGCACCCCAACAAGGCCGTGATCAGCAATCCAATCAGTCCTTTTTTACCACGCCGTTGCATATCCATTTTACTTTCTCCATTCACTCTCGAACAAACCGGTTTAACCATGACAAAGAAAAAAAAGATGAATGCAAGCATTCGACATCTGAAAAAATCAAACGGCGAAAAAAAGCGGCGACAGGCACCTCTCGACACTCCACGAGGGCAGAGCGTCACGTTGCGCGAAGACAAACCGCCTGCTCGCAAGCGGGCGCAGTGATCGGGCCCCAAAAAGCGGACATTTTTCACTAAAAACGGCAGGCATCGCCCCGAAAAATCGCGTCGGAATTTTTTTGCGGCAAATCTCTTGACAAGTCTCCGGCGTTGATGACAGGGTGACTGCATCAACTTCGCTTGAGAAAAACAAAGCCATGGGGGCCTTGGGTTTTTCGGGCAATCACCCCACATAGGAGCAAGAGAGATGTTTTTGCAAAGACCCCGTACCCTGGCGCGCATTGTGTTGGCCGTGCAGCTATGCTGCCTGCACTCCTACGGCATGATTCAACCGCCGAACAACCAGCAGTCTAGACCCACCGCCGACCACCGCGCCAACATGCAGCGGCAGGCGGCGCAAGACGTGGACAAAACCGGCTTTAGGGGCGATGAGCAAAACAAGGCGGTGGGGCATGTTGAACGCATTGAAGAGGGCGTGGAAAGCACCGATTACGACGATATTCTAGGGGGCCTGCACGGCCTGCGGCTGATCGATCTCATGAAGATTCCGCAGCCCGATGTGGTCATGCGGCGGTTGCTGGAGGTGTACGGCCACCCCAACATGCTGACGTTGAACGTGGGCTTTAAATACCAGATCGCCAAGCAAGTCAAACGCTTTACCCGCGCGCTGTTTGCCATCAACCACCGCTTGGAAAAGCCGGTTCCTTTCGCACATCTTTTTCAAAGGCAACCGGCTTCTCTGAACGGTGATTGATGGCAAACAGAGCCCGTGTAAAGCGTTTAACCTGCTTGGCGATCTGGTATTTGAAGCCCACGTTCAGCGTCAGCATGTTGGGGTGGCCGTACAC
>JBCCEG010000271.1:0-2720 GCA_039030455.1 Myxococcota bacterium
AACACAGGCTCTTTGTGGCTCTGGCGGACATTGCAAGCCCATTTATTTCTTCCCTGAAACTCACGAACCTGTTCTTTTTTGTATTTGCGGGGAAGTGTACGAATGCCATACTATTTTTTTCGCTTTGCTCAAAAACAATCGTGCCCGAGGGCAGTTCGCCGACCTATCGTACGGTCTTGGCGAGCCACTGTTATTCCTCCGCGCCTCGGGGCGGGGCCAACTATTGCAAGCGACCGTCGCGCCGCCCTTTTGTTTCTGCGAAACGAAAAGCAGACAGCTCGCGCTCTAGCGAATATCGCGATGCTGCTGGGTTCGGCGGGGAATAGGTCGACTGAGCCGACCTGGCCGCCGTAGTGCACTAAGTAATAATCGGTTAGTTGGCTTGCTCTACTACGGCCGTTGGACACTTGCGCAATCGTGCTTGCTGTCTTTTGCGTTCAAGGATCGCTGCAAACACTGCTGTTTATATTGCCGACAGAATTTAAGACAACCGTTTTCTCGAGCAAGAGCGCGAGTACTACGCTGTTTCCTCGCTCCCTTCGGTCGCTCGAAAACCCAGCAAGGCGCGAGGAGACCTCGCGAACCTTCGGCGAACCAGTTATCCGGCGCCACTCGGCACTCTGTGGTTTTATCTAGGCTAGGCGAGTGACACAGTTCGCGCCGACAGTCGCAAAACAAAACGGTTTACCGCGCGCTTGCCAGGCTACGCCGGCCCTTCCCTGAACCACGACCCTCGCCTCCCCTCCCCTCCCCTCCCCCGAAGGGGGGCGGGGGCGGGGCGGGGCGGCGGCTTGCGCTTCCCTTCGGGGCCGGGGGGGGATAAAGACCCCTCTTCCCTCACTGCGTTTGGGAAGAGTGAAGAGTGAAGAGTGAGGGGAGACCTTTCTTACGCCTCCCGCGCGCGAGCTGTCGTGCCGAAGGAGAAGCGCCTTGCATGGGGGCCCGCGCTTGCCCTTCCCTGAACCACGACCGGCGCAATTTGCTCGCGGGCGCGAGCAAGCGGACGGGTTCCCGCCCCGCCCCCGGCCCACTCCGACCGTACGACCCGTACTCCGCTACGACCGGAGTACCGGAGGGGAGTCGCGCAAGCGCTGGAGTCCCCGAAGGGGGGAGGGACGAGCGCGCCCGTTTTCGTACTTTCGAATTGCGAGCAGCCCGGCTGCTCGCGCAGCGCTTGCGCAATTAAAAACGAAACTTGGGTTTTCGAGCGACCGAAGGGAGCGAGGAAACAATACAACTCGCTCGCTCCTACTGCAAGTGGTAAACCATGCCGAGTGCTAGGGTTTTGCGCCTATGGCGCGAAGCACAAGACAATTGAGCCGTTATAGTGCATCTCGGGCGAGTTCGCTGCGCTCATTGGTGTTCACCGACCCGTTCGAGGCCGAGTTCGCTCGCGAGCCATGTAAGCTCGCAAGGTCAGGTGGAACGAGCTAGTAACGGGTAATTTTGCCTTTATCAAACGGCAAACTGAACGGCTCGTGGGCTGGGCCGGTACTTCGGCTTTCACTTCGTGAACGCACTTGCCCAAGGAGTTCGCTTCCCTTCGGGACGACGCGCTGGGCTGTTTCCTCGCTCCCTTCGGTCGCTCGGAAACCCAGCGACCAGCGCGCGCGCCAACAACCGGTCAGTTGCTACGGGCGGCGCAGCCGCACAACCCCGCGCCTGCAAGGCGCGAGCAAGCGGACGTCGAGAGTCGCCTGAGAGCGCCTGGGCGATGCAGGTCCGTTTTGCCTTTGGCGGAAGTATTTAAGTAGTACACTGTTTTTTGTGCTCCGCCGATTACTCAGGCGGTGCCCACCCGCGCATGCCCGGGCGCACCCATCGGCTCGCTGCGCCCTGGTGGACGCACCAACTAGCTCTGGTTTATCTATTAATAAAGAAAGATGATTGGTTATTCTTCAAATAGAATATATAGAGTCGTAAAGCATCTGTTTACGGAAAGATTTCAAATGGATTTTTATTCGATACATAACAACTTTTAGATTGTGTCTCGGCTGACTAATGTCCGCCGTGGTACACTCGCCCCTCCAGCGCTTGCCGCCTTCGGTCGCGAAGCTGCCGGCGGAGCCGGAGAGACTCCGCTCTTTGTCCCCCCCCCTTCGGTCGCGAAGCGCTGACCCGAAGGGGCGGCGGCAAGCGCTGGCGGGGAGGGGGGAGTCGCGCAAGCGCTGTCCCCGAAGGGGCGGCGCGTCTCTCCGGCTCCGCCGGCAGCTTCGCGACCGAAGGCGGCAAGCGCTGGCGGGAAAGGGTTTGCGCGCGCAAGCGCGCGAACCGGCTCCTTCGGAGACTTTTCTTACGCCTTTATTACGGGTCCTGCGACCCGTACTCCGGTCCACGAAGCGAAGCGAGTGGCGAGGACGGTCGGACCGGAGGGGTCTCCGGCTTCGCCGGCAGGGCGCGCGCGTCCCCGAAGGGGAAGCGCAATACCCCTCCAGCGCTTGCCTTTATCCCCCCCGACCGTCGCGAAGCTGCCGGCGGAGCCGGAGAGACTCCGGTCCTCCGGTCCACTCGCTTCGCTTCGTGGACCGGAGTACGGGTCGCGGAGCGAGGGCGCCAGCTTTGCTGGAGACCTACGGGGCGGGAGGACGAGCCGCGCCGGAGGGGAGGCACTCGAACCGGGTCGCGCAAGCGTTTGCGCCGAAGGCGCGCTCGCGTGCGTCCACCGCGCGCGCGGGGGCCCGTTCCGAACGCCCCCGAGCGCGCGCCGACCCCGCCCACGC
>JBCCEG010000272.1:0-2705 GCA_039030455.1 Myxococcota bacterium
CGACCGAGACGGAAACGCAGCGATAACGTCCTGCTCGGTTGAGGTGGTCACGCAAGGCCTTTAGGCACGTGGTCTTGCCCGTCTGGCGCGGCGCGTGCACCAAGAAGTATTTCTTCCGATCGATGTACCCCAACACTTCGGCCAAGTCCCAGCGCGCAAGCGGATCGAGGGCGTAATGGTCGGCGGGATCGATGGGTCCGGCAGTGTTGAAAAAGCGTTCCATGGGTTTCAGTGTAGCATGACGGTTGGTTGCGAAATCGTGGGCGGAGAGTGGTCGGCGGCCTTGTCGAGACGGCCCGTGCCGTGCGATAAAAAAGGGCCGGCCCGGCTGTTTTTGTTTGTGCCGGGGCAAAAGGAGAGAGGGAGTCCAAAGCGAAACCATGGGCATTTTAGGCAGGGTCTTCGGCACCAAAAACGACCGGGAGCTCAAGCGGCTGTGGCCGCGTGTTCATGCAATCAACGCGCTGGAGCCCGGCCTCAAGCAACGGTCCGACGCCGAGCTGGCCGCGCGGCTGCGCACCATTCGCGAGCATGTGCAAGCGGCGTTTCAGGCCGCCGAGCGGCCGGGCCAGCCTCCTTTAAAACGCGAGGAAGCCAATCGGCTGCTGGATCCCCATTTGAACGAGGTGTTCGCGCTGGTGCGCGAAGCAGGCCGCCGCGTGTTGGGCATGCGTCACTTCGATGTCCAGCTGCTGGGCGGCATGGTGCTGCACGAAGGCAAAATCGCCGAGATGAAGACGGGCGAAGGCAAAACCCTGGTGGCCACGCTGCCGGCCGTGCTGGCGGCGCTTTCGGGCAAGGGCGTGCACGTGGTGACAGTGAATGACTATCTAGTCTCGCGCGACGCGGAATGGATGGGGCGCATCTACCGTTTTTTGGGCTTGACCGTGGGCACCGTGCTGCCAGGGCTTGACGAAGAAGAGAAAAAACGCGCCTACGCCGCCGACATCACCCATGGGCAAAACAACGAATTTGGCTTTGACTATTTGCGCGACAACATGAAGTACGCCTTGAGCGATTACGTGCAACGCGATCCTTTTTTCGCCATCGTTGACGAGGTCGACTCCATTCTTATCGACGAAGCACGCACGCCGCTCATCATCTCGGGCCCCACGGAAAAGGGGACGCAAGAGTACGAGGCCGCCAACGCCCTGGTGCCCAAGCTGCGGCAAGACGAGCACTACACCATCGATGAAAAAGCCCGCGTGGTCATGCTCACCGAGGCGGGTGTGACGCATTGCGAGGAGCTGTTGCGCCTAGAAAATTTGTACGACCCCGCCAACATTTCCCTCTTGCACCACACCAGCCAGGCCCTACGGGCCCATTGTCTATACAAACGTGATGTGGATTACATTGTAGAGAAGGGTCAGGTGGTCATCGTGGATGAGCACACCGGCAGGCTCATGCCGGGGCGGCGCTGGTCCGACGGGCTGCATCAAGCGGTAGAAGCCAAGGAAAGCGTGGCGATAGAAGAGGAAAATCAAACCCTGGCCACGGTCACGTTTCAAAACTTTTTCCGCATGTACACCAAGCTAAGCGGCATGACCGGCACGGCGGATACCGAGGCCGAGGAGTTCGCCAAGATTTACGACCTAGACGTCATTGTCGTGCCCACCAACCGCCCCATTGCCCGAGCGGACGAAGACGACCAAGTCTACAAAACCGAGCGCGAGAAGGTGGAGGCCGTCGCGGCCGACATCAAGGATAGTCACGCCAAGGGGCAGCCTGTGTTGGTGGGCACCGTGTCGGTGGAAAAGTCCGAGGTGTTGTCCTCGCATCTGCGGCGGATGGAGATTCCGCACAACGTGCTCAATGCCAAGCACCATCGGCAAGAGGCGGGGATTATCGCGCAGGCGGGGCGACTGGGCGCGGTGACCATCGCCACCAACATGGCCGGTCGCGGCACGGATATCGTGCTGGGGGGTAACCCCGAGTTCATGGCGCGCATGGCGGTGGCCGAAAAGCTAGGCGGCACCGAAGACACCGCGCGCCACCTGGGGTTTTTGGAAGAGCAGCCCGATTTCATCAACACCCAACGGTTGGCCGAGCGCGATGCCGAAGACTCCCGCTGGTTGCATCGCATGGCCCATCAATTGCAAGAGACGCGAAAGGATGTTGGGGATCGTAGAGACGCGATGAATCACGTCTCTACGGATGTGGTTTCTTCCGCTGAATTGACGCTAGAGCAAGTCCGCGCTTACACGCTCAAGGAGCGCAAGGCGTTTTACGATCGAGCCGTCCAATTATACATTGAGGAGCTGCAACGCTGCCAGGCCGTTTGCGAGCAAGAAAAGCGCCAAGTGATCGCCGCCGGCGGTTTGCGCATCATCGGCACGGAGCGGCACGAATCCAGGCGCATCGACAATCAGCTGCGCGGCCGCTCGGGCAGGCAGGGCGACCCGGGGTCTAGCTGTTTTTACTTGTCGTTGCAAGACGACTTGATGCGCATCTTCGGCTCGGACCGCATGATGGGGATGATGGAGCGATTGGGGATGGAAGACGGCGTTCCCATTGAGCATCCGTGGGTCTCTAAATCCATTGCCGGTGCGCAAAAGCGAGTGGAAGGGTTTCATTTTGACAGCCGCAAGCAGCTGCTTGAGTACGACGATGTGATGAATCAGCAGCGCAAGGCCGTCTACACCCTCCGCCGTCGGGTGTTGGGGGTTTGTGTCTCTTCCCGCTCTCCTTTTTGTCATCCCCGCGAA
>JBCCEG010000273.1:0-2705 GCA_039030455.1 Myxococcota bacterium
CGCTTCGGGCGTCGTGTTCGTAGGCGAGGCGCAGCAGGTGTTCGAGGACGCGCTCTTCGTGTGCGAGCGGCCCGCCATTCGTCGCGCGGCCGAGCGCGAGCCCGAACATCGTCTCCCGCGCCATCAGGTAGAAGGACTCCGCGAACTCGTCCGCCAGCACCGCAGGACGCCGTTCGGCGACGACGAGCTTCGCGAACTGCTCGACGACCGGGCTGATCGCGGCGCGGAGTTCAGGATCCTTCGCGGCGGCCAGCCACGCCTCGATCACGACGGCGTAGTCGGTTGCCGTGAGCGCATCCCAGGAATACGACACGAGTTCGGCCAGGTCGGTTGGCGCGGGACGGCTATAGAAGGCATCGACGAGCACCTGGTTGCGGTGTTCGAGCGCCGCGGCGTAGAGCTCGTGCAAGTTGGCGAAGTGGTACCCGAACGCGCCGCGTGTCAGCCCCGCCCTCTTGCACACGGCGACGGAGTTCACCCCCGCCCAACCGTGCTCTTCGAGGAGGTCGAGCGTCGCCAGGACGAGCGCCTCCCGCGTTGCCGCCGATCGCTCTGCTTGTGTCCGTCGGGCCATGGGGTCACGCTATCATAAAAATACATGCATGCATGCTTTTTTCTTCACGGAGCGCAAGACGCGACCCGATGGGGCCGCCTCGGGCGGTGGGGCCGTGTCCTCGGGCGGTGGGGCCGTGTCCTCTGCCGCTGCGTGCCGCCGTGTGCCTGGGCGAGAGAGCGAAGTCTTCGTTTGTTCCTGGGTTTCGGTGATTCTGCGAGCCCGAGGGTCGGGGGTTCGAGTCCCTCCCGGCGTGCCGGTCTTTCCAACTACTTGCGGCCGGGCTCGCGACGCGAAGTTCGGTCACGGGCGGGCGCGCGTCGACGGCCCGGAGCGGCGCGACGCCGACGGGAACCTCGTCGAGGACTGACGCCGCTCGGCTCCTCGTCAGCGTCCGCGTGACCGGAGCTCGTGGTCACCCCTCGAAGGGCGGGTCGTAGATCTCGGCAGGCAGCTCGCCGGCGTCGTAGCGCGCCTGGATCGCCTCCATGCCCGCCATCGCCGCGTCGCTGCGCACGACTTCCTGGAAGCGGCGCTGCTCGTTCGCGAGCGCCTCGCGAAGCGGCAGCTCCTGCGATTCGGCCAGGATCTGCTTGAGCGCCGCCAGCGCCGCAGGCGGACGCGCCGACAGGCGCTCGGCCCACGCCAGTGCGACCGCGCGACAGCGGGCGTCGTCGACCACGCGCTTCCTTCTCTCCTTTGCTCTCTCAGTTCTTCGCTCACTCGTGTTTCCTCCTTGTCGTGCGGCAGGTTCGTTCTATCTGGTGTTCGAGTACATGGACCATGATCTGATGGGCTTGCTGGAGTCGGGACTTGTTCGCCTCACGGAGCTGCAGACGCGCTCGCTGGTGAAGCAGCTCTTCGAGGGAATGGCCTTCTGCCACAAGCACAACTTCCTCCATCGCGACATCAAGTGCTCCAATATTCTTCTCAACAACCGGTAAGCCTGCCATTTTACATGTATATGCTGTGTTTTCATCTTTCCCAGTTCGTGTCAAACACACGCGGACACACATAATCATTCAAGTTTATATGTTCAAATTCAATTGTCTCGGTATCGATCCATGGCGTAAGACATAAAAGCGGAACAGCTCTCGTCTCTCAAAAGCAAATCTCCTCTTTATCACAACCACAATAGATCAGAAAACACCTCAGCAGAACACACACACCATCTTTACCATGGTGACCAAGAAGACACTTTGGGGAAGCAAATCAGGGGACCAGCAAATCTATGACTGTAAGCAGAAGGGTTCTAACTATTGTACATCAAATAATAATTACATGTTCGCAACATATATGACCCGTGCTCTGCTAAAATTGACCTTCAGTGCTACGCCAAACTGTTGAAAAAAATGACTTTTTTTCAATAGCACCTCCGAATGCAAACGCGCACGAGCTGTCAACATTCAAGGTGTGCTCACACAGTTCCGCGTAGCACCGAAGGTCAATTATAGCAACGCACGGATCATATGTGTGGCGCTTGTACCCACGATTTTGCACGCATTAGCCTGGTTGCCATTTTTGCTTATGCGTGCGGCTTTGCCATATACGGTGTACGCTATTTTAACTCTTTTCTTGCCACCCTTGCAAAGACTTCATGTTGCTCTGACATTGGTTGGTGTTGAACAATGCTTGCGTTCACTTCTGGCCGAACACACCCTGTGTGCCAGCCGAAAGCAAATTCTGCACTGGAATCAGTAGTTTTGTGTGCTGACAACTCTGAACTGGTTTGTGATGTGATTGTGTCAGCACTTGTGTTGCGTTGATAGATTCATGCCTTCGATGTGATGTTGATAGATTCACACCTTCAGGTGTCACGTTGCTTCATTCACACCTTCAGTGTCACATTGATAGATTCACACCTTCGATGTTACGTTGATAGATTCACACCTTCAGTGTTACGTTGATAGATTCACACCTCACACTCTCTCAGTCTATTACTCGCACCATTTCTCACACTTCCTACATTTTATAATAGCATGCATGTTAGGGTTTGACTTTCTTCTTCTTATCCCTTTGCGTTGGTATGAACTTGGAGAATATAACTTGGTGCAGTGATACAAGACTTACCTATGGCCTCCAAAGATTCAGCCCCTGGCTCGGAAGCCCGTGCAACCTCAGGCAAGGACCACACCACTGCAGGTAGAGATGC
>JBCCEG010000274.1:0-2699 GCA_039030455.1 Myxococcota bacterium
GAAAAAATGGGAGCGGCGAATGCACGGGGGGTTGTCGATTTTGTAACATTATTTTTTGGGATTGGTATCACTTCGTTCACATACTTTGCGGGGGCCCCTTCCTCACTTCGTTCGTCAGGCCTGCCCTGAGGCTTGGCGAAGGGATGACAGGCGGGAGGAGCCTGTTGCTGCGAGCTGGGGAAGCCCTTGTCATCTCCACTGCCCGACATTCAGCCGTCCCTTCAATCTGTGTCGACCATCCGTGCCAATCCTGTGATCCGTGGTACTACGCCTGGCTCGCCGCCCACGAGGAGGAAAAAAGTCATATAATGGAGTTAGTAAGGGAAGGGTTGAGCTTCGAGGAAAAGGGGAATGCCATGAGAGTAGCGGGTATGTTGCTGCGCGAAAGTAGGCGGCAGGGATTACAAAAAGGCCTGGAAAAAGGCTCGGAGAGGGGCAAGCGGGAAGTGGCCCGCAACCTGCCAGCCACCGGTCTATCGCGCCAGAAACTGACGGCACCGCGCAAGGCTTAAAAATTTTTCTTATTCAATAAAGTTGTTTTATCGGCACCGGCTTCTTTTTTCCGGTACGGAGATTCATGAGTAAAACCGTGGAAAACACACCTAGCAACGCTACACCGCAAGCTCCCGCCGGCGAGCTGGTTACCGCCTTGCGCGAGGTGGGCCGTCATAGCCCTCATGAGCGCGCCCGTGTTTTGTTGCGGCATAACCTCACGCGGGCCCTGGCAAACATAATGCCGACGCAAGACCTGCTCATCACCTGCAAAGCGGCCGCGCGGGAAGATCGCGCCGCCTTGCTACGACTGCTGCCAAACGGTGCCATGCAACGGCTGTGGGACTTGGATGTGTGGTCACACCACCGTCTGCAACCCGATCGGTTGGGCTCTTGGCTGCAAACCCTACGCGAGGCGGGGACTGAGTGCGCCACGCGCCAGCTACAAAACCTAGACACCGAAATGCTTGGTCTGCTGCTTAAGGTTTTCATCCAAGTGCACGAGGCCGAGGCAAGCGAGTCCCTGAACCTAGGAAACGCGCCACATGCGTTCACGCCCGATCGACAGTTTTTATTGGTCTCGCGCCAACCCGACCGAGACGTGTTCGACTGCCTGGGAGGTTTTATCGAGCTTCTCTACGGCACAAAACCTCTCTTCGCCACGCGTCTGTTGCAAGCAATTCGCTGGGAGACCCCCTCGTCGCTGGAAGAGGCGGCGTTACACTGGCGCGACGCCCGTCTACAAGACCTGGGTTTCTTGCCCTGCGGCGACTGCCAACGTGTGTTAACCTACACAAATCCACAGCGAGCTCTCAAGCAACTCACCACGGCCGCGCGGCCCTCAAGCAATGCGCAAACGCCGAATCCCCTGTCGCGTCACCTCATTCCGGCGCGTTTACAGGCGGTGGTCCACAACGCCGCGCCCCATTCGCTCAAACAAGCTCTTGATGAAATCGACGATGCACAAGCGCTGGAAAGCATCGCTCGCCAACTTATGGTGTTGACCAATCGTGTGCACGCGGCCTGGCATAAAGACCTAGGCGACGAAGAAGAGCTCGGAGCCACCGTGCGAAACACGCTCGCTTGCCTGCGGATTGCACTAGAAACTCTGAGCCAAACGCACAAAAAAACCGCCAGTCACTGGCTATTGCAATCGCCCCTGCAGCAGCTCTTTCAACTGGGCCGCTCCCTGCCTCTTCACCTGGCCAAACAATTGCGCAAGGCCGCGCGGACGCACGGCATTGCCAATCTCGCCGCGCTCACTCCCACGCTTGACCACCCCTTGCGCGAAACGGTGCAAGGGTTGCTCCGGCGCGAACCCGTTCTCTACGGGGAATTGGTCCCCCGGGAAAAACCCACGAAGACGAAGCAGCCTGTCACCTACCGCCCCTTTGAGTCGCTGCAAGACATCGCCACCGCCGCGCAAGCCACCACCGAGGCGGCTTTTCGCCTCACACTGCTTTGGGGCAACGGGGGAATCGCCGCCACTAGCAAATTCAACGGGGAAGAGGCGCGATCTTTTACCTGTGCAACGCTGCTGGCCACGTGGATGAGCAACGGCTTGCTCGCGGGCAAACCCAAGTTACGCCCTTTGCGCAAAAGCGAACTGGCCGCGCTGCGTCAATTGGTCCGACAACGCGGCGCGGCGGGGAATCTGCCTGATCAACTACGCGTCAAGGCCTGCGGTTGGGTAGCGCGGTGGGCCGAAGAACACGCTCCACTACCAGGCGCCGCAACGGTGGACGAAGCGGCTAGCCGCGCCGGCCACTACGCCGAGCTGGCGCTACGCACCATGCAAGAAGAGCTAGCAAGCATTACCGACTCAATGCCCGACCTCCGCTATGTGCACAGCGTTTGGGTCAAGCCCAATCAAAACTCCTGAGCAAGGCAACTCCTACCGCGCGAGAATACAAACTTGGTTTGTTTGGATCTCCGGTGTAGCGACGCGATTCATCGTGTCTCTACGGATAGCCGACAGCAACACGCGCGAACAAACACACGCAACGGGAATAGAACGGGGCGCTTCTACGTTGCTTAACCAGAAACGGTTTGGAGCAACGACACATGAAGAGCACATGGAATAAATTGGGCGTCTGGGCGCTAATCGGCGTGACGGGACTAGGCCTGCTGAACGCCTGCGGCGACGGGGAAGAAAAAGACGCCACCGCGACAGCCGAACAACTTGCCGATCTAAAGGAAGGGGAAGA
>JBCCEG010000275.1:0-2673 GCA_039030455.1 Myxococcota bacterium
CGTCTTCGTCCAACTTGCCGCGTGGGACAACGCCTCGCGGCAGGGGGCGCATGGTGCGTTTGTCTTGAAACCAGGTGCTTGCGCGGTAAGGCTTGCCCTTGGGTTGTGTATCCATATTGGGGTTGACATGCACCGGCGGTTTGTTCGAGCTCCAGCCGCGGCAGCCCCCGGCCCCCAGCAACAAAGCGCAGAAAAGCTGTGTGAGGCCAATCCTAATCACTGGGTTTTCCTTGTATCCTCTCTGAGGATCTCGATTCATCGAAGCCCTTGGAAGCAAAAGGGGACGCAGGCCCCCACGGCACTGTCTCTATCCGTTGCGCGCCGGTTTGGCGCAGCAGCTGGGCCGTCTGCTCAGGGTTGAATCGTGGGTCGTCGGTTTGAATGGCCAGACAAAAGCAATCGTCGGTCACCTGCTCGAACGGCCGTGCCGCGAACAGGGGATGGTGCCAGCGCGGCAATCCATTTAGCGCCAGCATGCCAAACACCGCTGTCAAGGCGCTGCACAAAATGGTGACCTCGAACATCACGGGGATAAACGCCGGCACGCTCCATGGCGGCTTGCCGCCAATATTGAGCGGATAGTTCACGCTCGCTGCCCACAGCATAAACCCCAACATGCCTATCCCTCCCAAAAGCCCCGCGATCAGCACAAACCACGCTAGCCCGCTTTTGCGTAGACCCATGGCTTTGTCCAGCCCGTGCACGGGAAAGGGCGTGTAGGCATCCCATTTGGTGTAACCGGCGTCGCGCACGCTGCGGCATGCTTGCGTCAGCGCCCCAGGGGAATCGTAAACAGCCAGCAGTCCCCAGGGCGTGCCCTGCTGTTTATCGTTCACGTCTCGTTCCCGCCGGGGCTGTTTGCCGCTTTACAATATCGGCTTTCCGGTGGGAACGCCGCCTGTCTCGCGGCACCGGTCTCCGTTCCAGCGCCCATTTCCCCATTTTCACGTAAAAACCGTCTTTCATGCAAGAGGGAACTCGGCCCAGGGTTTATAGGATTTGATGGGATTGCGGAATACATGGTTTGCAGAGCGTGTGCCGCCGGAGCCAATCCCTGCGGGCGCTTGCTGGTTTTGTACAAGAGGGGTTGACAAAAAAAGCTATTCATGTGATATTTTTGGTGCGTGGAAATGAAAAATAAAGCAGGGGGAGGGGTGATGCAGCCCGTATTTTTGACTCCTTTTTTGTTGGTATCTGGTGTACTGGCGGCTGGGTGTTCGTCGAGTCCGGTGGTTGTGCAAAACCAAGGTGTTGAACTGGCAAGGGCGACATCCGTTGGAATTAACCCGTCACAAATTGAGCTTGCTTCCAACCCGTCGCCAAAGGATGTGGAACAGGATAAACAAGACGAGGTTCAGCCGGAAGAGACCAAGCAGTTTATCGTTGACTTATGTTCGGCAAGTTTTGCCAAGCGGCAGGCGGCTATTTATGAACTCAATCAACGTTTGACCGCGGGCGGGTTGCGGCAGCAGCTCAAGCACCTGCTTGTCGACCCAAATTGCTGGTCTTTTGCGCTTGACGCCATGGAGAAACAGGGCGATCTCGACGATGACACTCTGAGTGACGCGTTGGTGCGAACAGCCGGTGACATGAACTTGGCCGATCGGCAAAAGACGCGGCACGTCGAAAAACGCTTTGACCCTTACTTTGAACGGTTGTTGCGCAAGGTACGCAGAAAGGGAGACCCCGGCCCGGGCCTGGGAAAGCTCGTCAACCGCCTCAAGAACCTTGTGAAATCGGGTGACAAAGGCCCGGCCGTTGTGATTTTTGTCAAAGTGGTGGAGCACGCGGAAAAAGAGATCGCGCGCCATCCCGAGATTATCAATCAACTGGGCGTTCCCGTGGCCGAGGCGATTCAAGAAGGGATTTTTGATGACGAAGAGACATCCCTGAAGTTTTTGGATTTGGTGGAGAGGCATGCCTCGCAGCACGTACAAGCCGCCGTCTATACACACATTGCAAGCGGCATCCGCGAGGGCACCATGGCCAACGAACGCGTGGCGAAGGCGTTGCTTGACAACGTCGAACAGGCCGACCGCGCGATCATCGACAGAGTGGTAACGCCGCTGGCCGAAACTCTTAAAAAGAAAGGGGTCGTGTTCAGCAACGCCCTGGCGCAGCGGTCCGTACGGCTGTTTGGGCGCGCCGAGGAAACACGCCGCAATCATGCCCTGCGGCTGGCCGCACAAGGCGTGGAGTCCGGCATCCTCGACAATACGGTCACCATCGCGGGCATGCGCGGCGTGGCGGATGCCTTTGGCCGAACCAGCTGGGACGCCGTCGCGCCTTATTTCGCCAGGCGAATCGGGGCGACGGGTCGATTGGGCGATGATGTCAATGCGCAAGAGGCTTTGCGGTCTATTGGCCGTGTGGCCTCACTGAATATTCGTGAGCAGACTGTTCGGGATGTAGCACCAACCATAGCAAACGGTGTAAACGGCATTGCCGTTCACGCGGACACCGCATTGCGGCTGGTTGAGCTCATGGATAGCGCGGGCGTCGCGGGCCTGGATACCGGGGCCCCCCACATCGCCACGGGAATCGCCAACGGCAATGTGAACGACGTTGCGGTCGCACAAGAATTTTTTCGGATAGTTGTCAGGGCGACCAACCCTAATGATGTTGCCGACAATCTCAAAGACGCAATAGCGCTTGGGCCTGCCGGTGGGCTCA
>JBCCEG010000276.1:0-2672 GCA_039030455.1 Myxococcota bacterium
CTGCGCAGACGCCGGCCGTACCCGCACAGGCGGAAGCTGATCCCGTCGCACCAACGACGCTCGTGCCCGGCTGGATACCGCGATTCGCCCGATATGAAAGTAGCAATACTGAAGGAACGCGGGGAGGGCGGGGGGATAAAGAGCGGAGGGGAGCGAGTAGTCGAGTGGGCGGGGTCGGGCCAGGCTACGCCTGAGAGTGGGCGTCGCGCAAGCGCTGGCGGGTTCCGCCGAACCCTTCGGGACGCCCCGGCCACTATTTGTCCCCCCCTTCGGGGGGGACAAAGAGCGGAGGGGAGGGGAGAAAAGGGGCGGGGAGGGGAGGGGAGAGGAAGCGCACGCAAGCAAGCGGCGCTCAACTAGAGTCGTGATATGCTCGCCAAGGCTCGTATCCGAAGTCACCGGTTATAAATTTTTGGTAAAGGCCGTAAGAAAGGTATAGGCAAGAACAAATTGAGAGGTGGCATCCGTACTGTTTTACGAGTACTTGAGGTTTTCCCGTTCCGAACTGCCATTTTTTTTGGACCGGAAGGCTCCTGCTGTACGCCGAGTCCTGGAGGAAGGAACAGGATATACCACTCCCTTATATCCTCCGGTCGACTTGCGGCCTACACCGGAGGCCGCATACTACGCTGGGCGGTTGCATTTAAAACAAAATCTATGCCCCACCCTGTCTGTCGAGTACTAGTATACGGCACGTCATCGCCAGTGTTCTACTTGGGTCGCTCGACGCGGCGCGATGTGCGATATTCTGCAGGGACACGGTTCACTCAATTGTTAACCTTCAGTAACACCCCCCACTCAGGAAATCTTCCGCACCAGGGCACGGCATCGATGCGGCATGCTAAAGCGGCATGCTAAAGCGATCCTTTTCACGAGTCTTCGAGGCGCTATTACCGGCGAATTTAAACGCCAGTGACGTCCTTGCTAAGAGTTCTTTCGCTCTAGGGCCGTTGAGGCGACGTACGGCCTTTGTTGACCGCCCTAAGTGTCTTATTGCCCAGCTGCACACCCTAGGAAGTTTTTCTTATGCGTGTGGGCAATGCATTCACCCCGTTCCGTTTTTTTTTTGGGGGGGGGTTCGGGTAAGACCAATAACCCCATGGCAGTTCAGTTCACAATAGAGCTTGCCGGAGGATTTTGGTGTTTGCGCGCTAGGGCTAGGTGGTCGTATTAAGACTGCTAGTTGTCGTAAAATGGGCAGCACTCGCTTCCCCGTTTTCGAAGAAAAGATCCCTTTCTGGAGGGCCGCCGATTTCCAAAAAATGTGGCTGCGCCATCCAATATTCCGCCGTTTTTTAAAAAGAGATAGGCTCCAGAAAAGAGTGAACGAGCTTGCTTTGAGATTTGCCCGCGAACGGGCCACACGAAATGCCGTCATAGTCGGTAAATCGTTATCCCTGGATGGGCTTTACCGCTAGTTCAGAACCGTACGTGAGGCTTTCATCTCATACGGCTCCTCGCATACACTAAATTTGGTGCGCATCCCTGGTTGTTGCGACGCCACCGTTTTCGAGGTCGCAAAGCGACCGAGCATTGCTCTAGTGCGCCTTCGGCGCCGACCTAGAGCCCATAAAGTACGTACGCGGGGGTACGTGGGCGTATCTCACCCTCTAGAGGTGGGCATTTGCTTATGACCTCATCCTGCGCTCAAACAGCACACTAGACCTGCTAGCGACATCCCTTGTGGACGTGCCACCCGAGAGTGCTTACACATGTTCTATTTCACAGACCCCGCTCGTGCCGGGCGGCGCCGTGTGGCTATATGTTTGGATTTTCCCGTTCCGAACTACCATTTTTTTGGACCGTAAGGCTCCTGCTGTACGCCGATACCCGAGTCAAGGAACTGGAGCCTTGGTATCCTCGGATCCCAAGCCTTCTTTATAAGGTAGTAACTCTAACCTCGAACCCTTTTTGCGTTGACGACGCGTCGTTGCGAAACGAACACAGCTAGAGCTAGTATGGCGCGCACCTACTAACGGTTCATATCTTCACACCATCGTTAGCCATCTGCAGAGTATGGGTCGCGAGGGTGCCCCATATCACAAATCTTCCGCGACATCGTTTGCCGAATGCAAAAGAGCCCCGACACACTAGTGGGCTAGAGAGCATTAAACTGTTGGGCGATACCGTAACACAAATTTTTCGGGGTGAGCGCGCTTGCGCGAGGCCTTGGGCATTACCGCACTCGTAAGATAGTGATTGTGCCGAAGGCACGCTCACGGATGACCCTTTGGGACAAACAGTTGCTTTTTGTGTAAACATAATACGTTCAGCGAGCTGTGGCACTCTTTACTGCGCGGCGTATCAGGTGACTACCGCCCGCTACGCGCCGTCCTAGGTAGTGTTCGCACGCAGCGTCGCTCACCAACACTATGCGCATTGTGCTGCGCTTACTTCCCTCGCGCCCTTACTCGCCGGCGTAGCCGGCGAGGGACGCGTTTGCTCTTCCGGCATTGTTTCCCTCGCTCTTCCCTCCCCGCCAGCGCTTGCCGCCGCCCCCCTTCGGGGACTCCAGCGCTTGCGCGACTCCCCTCCCTCCGGTGCTTTAGCTTGCGCACCGAACGACGTGAGGTGCGCAAGCTAAAGGACGCGGAGCGGTTGGGGTTGGGGCCCTTTCCTCCCCTCCCTACGCGCAAAGCGCGAGTCGGGGGGGGGGATAAAGGAACGCCGCC
>JBCCEG010000277.1:0-2651 GCA_039030455.1 Myxococcota bacterium
GCGATCATCGTCCAGAGACGTTTGGATGGCGGGGGCAAAGACGCCGTTCAGCCTGCTAGGTGAAAAACCTGTGCGAAAGATTTAGCGCTTGCCCCCTTGTTTCTTAGAGCGGAGAGTATCGGCAGGAAAAGGCTGATGCCCGGATCCTGTATATAAGACTGCTCATGAGCGAGATGCTATCAAAATGTTTCCGGCAAAAAAACAGCAACAAAATGATTGTCACTCCTGCGAAAGCAGGAGAAGAAGAAAACAATGAAAGGCAACGTGACTGTGTTGGGTATTGATGTGGCAAAACAAAAAATTGACGTCGCACTACTTAAAGAAGAAAATAAACACCAAGCAGGGAGTTTTGGAAATACTCCCAGGGGACATCAGAAGCTATGGCAGTGGCTAAAGAAAAATAAAGCAACTGATTGCTTTGCTTGCTTGGAAGCCACGGGACCATATGGGGAAAAGCTAGCGTCTCTTCTCCACGAGAAAAATGTCAAAGTGAGTGTAGTCAACCCGGCTCGTGTTAAAGGGTTTTTTACCCCACAAAGTTCTCACTGCGTTCGATACTTTGCGGGGGCCCCAAATTCCGACAAAGCGAGTTAGGGAGAACAAAAACCGACGAAGCCGATGCCGCGCTGATTGCGCGCTGGAGCCTGCCCCCGCTTTCGCGAGGGTAAACTCCAGCAGGAATCCAGAAAAAAAGGGAGCGGCGAATGCACGGGGGGTTGTCGATTTTGTAACATTATACCAATCCGCAGAAATAACGACACCTTCCTGTCATCCCTGCGAAAGCAGGGATCCAGAAAAGACGGGAACGGCGAGCGCAAGGGGGTTGTCGATTTTGTAAACCTATTTTCGGGGATTGGTATTATTTTTTGGTATTGGTATAATCAAGTGCCTTCGGGGGAGTCTTGCGCTTGCTCTTGCGGCGCCCGTTCATCATCTAGCCGTTGCACCCTGGTGAGGAGTTCTTGGTGCTCTTGTTCTTCTTCGAGTTGCTGTTGCCGTTGCAGCCGCGCTAGTTCCTCGGCGCTTCTTTTCGGAATGCGCAGAATGAATTTTGTTCCCACGCCCAACACCGACAGGCAGCGCAGCGCGGCGCGCAGCGTCGCGGCTACCAGATCCACCATGCCCAGCCCCACGCCCGTGCCCCCCGGCGTGCCAGCGGTGAAAAACGGGTTGAAGATGGCCAACTTCTGCCTGCGCGCAATCCCCGTGCCGGGGTCTTGCACGCACACGCTGATGGAACTTGCGTCCGCCTCGGTCCACGCCTCGACGCGGTCGCCCAGCTTGGTGTGACGCACGGCGTTTTTCAGGAAATTGCCAACGGCGTGGGCGAATTCGTCTTCGTTCACCCAAATGGTTGCGTCGGGGCCGCCGCGAAAGTGCACCCGCTCTTGCTGCACCGAAGTCAACTCGTAGTGCACGGCTTTTTCAATCGCTTCGTGCACCGACACGGCCGATGGTTTGCCCATGCGCTTTTGGGGATCGCGCAGGCTTTCCACCATGCCGCGGAAAAAGTCCAGGCCGTGCCGCGCCCGTTCCACCAGCCTGGGGCCCGCGGCCAATAACCCCTCGTACTTGTGTTTGCTCAGCCGTTGGTAGCGCTCGGGTTCAATCAGCGCCATCTCCTTGTGTGCCTCCACCAGCCTCGGCATGAACTTGGCGAACATTTTGCCCGCGTCTTCGGCGGCGATCATGGGTTCCTTGGCGTCGTGCGCCAAGATGGCGCCGCGCAGGGCCATGGCCTTGACCGCCAGCTCTAGCTTGGCCTGGCGCCCGCTGGTGAGAGAAGAGACGATGCCAAAATAAAGCGGGACCAGCAAGACCCATTCCACGGCAACGCCCCCCAGCACCGCCGTCACCATGTGCGTGTTGTCGAAAAAGCCGTAGGCGCCAAAGCCGCAGACGGCGCCCAGCGTCATCAAACGCACCGTGGCCGCGCGGTCCAAACTCAACGCGGGGATCATGCCGGCCGCCACCCATATGGCCATGTCGGCCCAATACCCCTTGTGTGTCATCACGGCCACCGTCCACGTCACCAGGTTCACGAACACGGTGGCGAACCACCAGTTGGCGCGGGTTTGCTCGGGCAAATCGGGGTTGTCGCACCCCACCAGCACAAGGGCCATGAGCGCGGTGACGATGCACAGACCGGTCAGCAAGGGCGACATGCCCCCCGTCATGTCCGGCGGCGGCTGCCGAAAAGTCCACAAAAAGTAGTAAGCGAAGCTGAGCAGCAGCACCCCCGCGCCCAGCGCCCCAAAGGGCAGCACGAACAACCGCAGGCGCAACAAGGTGCCCTGGTTAACCTTGCCCCAGGTGGGGATGCTGTTGATCACCGCTTGGCGGGCTTGTCGCGTTGTTGCGCCGCACCACGCCGCCAAACGCGCTGTCAGCCCCGGCGCGCTGACGCCTTTTGCTTGCGCGGCCTTGGCCTCTTGGGCGTGCTTGAGCGCTTTTTGCTTGGCGATTTGCGCCAGATCGTCGTCGGGGTCGTAATAGATGTCCTCGGGCTTGTCGAACCGTCTGGCGATGACAAAGGCCAAAAAAAAGCTCAAAAATCTTCTGCCCAAGTCTAAAATACTATGCAAGTAGCTTCCTTCAGAGTGCAAGCACAGCACTTGAATGACATCCAAGTTTCTCTTACTTTTCTGAAA
>JBCCEG010000278.1:0-2634 GCA_039030455.1 Myxococcota bacterium
ATTCACCTTCCACGCTTTTCCGGAACAGCATTGGCGGCACATACGCAGCACCAATCTGATCGAGTCAACGGTTGCCGCGGTGCGGCCGAGGACGCATAAGACACGGGGATGTCTTTCCAGAACAACGGCACTTGCCATGGTATTTAAATGGATTCGGATTCAGCGGCGGAAGCCTGTTTCTGGATCACCTTGCGCAAAATGTCTTGTCGGCTGGGTGACAAACCATTCACGGGAGCTTCTTGACTTGCTTCTTGTGCTAGATCAGAAAGAAGAGCCTCCATCCGAATCCAGGCATCATCCCAATTCAGTTCCTTAACCGCGCGAAAGCTGATGAAGATCACCGGCCGCTTGCCGCGTTCCCGTTGGCATACCTGCCCAGCGCGGCTGATGGCCAGGTTGGCGAAGAGGTCGTTCTCTTCCGAACGTTCCGCCATCGTAGAGACGCGATTAATCGCGTCTCTACAACCTCCCGACTCCTGCAAAAAGCAGCGCAGCATGCTCATGTTCGTCGTTTTGCCAAACCGACGCGGGCGTGTGATTAGGGTGACGGCATCGCCGACGTCAAGCACCTCTTTGATGAACAGCGTCTTGTCCACAAAACAGTGATCGCCCTGAACAAGCTGGGTGAAATCCGAGATCCCGCGCGGCGGAGGACCTTGCGGGTTGACGACGCGGGCGGACGGGATGTTTTGCTTGTGGGAGTTCATGAAAATCACCTTACCATGCCGACTTAACGTTCATGTTCCACGGGCTTGCGGCGAGTTCGCGCAACCTCGACTTCCGCGCCGTCGCTCAAACGCCGTGGGTTGCTCGACACGACCGTGTCACCCACCCTTAGGCATACGGACTCATCCGACTTTTCCTTGGCACCGCCCGCGGGACACGGCAAAATCTCCGCGCGTCTGTCGGTCCTCAATCCTAATGCAACCGGCACGCGGCGCGCCTTGCCGCCCTCGATCACATACACGTACCGACGACCATCTTGCAAAAAGATCGACGACAGCGGCACGGTCAACACATTGTCGCGCTGCTGTAGCACTACCTCCACCCGCACCGTATCGCCCACAATGCAGTCCGAGCACGGCCCGAGCGCCGCTTGCACCAGTCCCGTGCCATGCTGGGGATCCACAGCCGACGCAACCGCGCGAATAGTGCCGCGCCGACCACCCATTTGCATGGACCGCCCTTGCTCAAGTCTGCGTAGGAGATCCGCGGGTGCCTCGATATGGACCATCATCTCCGCCGGATCCACCAAGGTGAGCAGCACATCTCCCTGTTGCACAACGGCGCCCGGCCGCGCCCGCAGCGACGCGCACACTCCGGCGAACGGGGCTTGGATACGCGCGTGTTCCCACTCTTCTTGTGCCTCTCGCGTTTGCTTTTGTGCCTGCAACAAATCCTTGCGCGTCAACTCCAGCTCCCGCAGGCTCACCGCGCCGCGTTCCGCCAAGGCGGTCATCCGCCGCACGTGCGCGCGTGCCAGTTGCTCTTGCCGCTGTGCCAGCTCCCACAACTCCTTGCGCGGCGCGTCGGCCAACGCCAGCAGCACATCACCGGCCCGAACGCGTTGCCCGACGGCAACGCTAACGCGACCCACAACGCCGTCTTGCCGCACCGACAATCGTGCCTCTCGCGCCCCGTGCAGCGTTCCCAATAGCCGAACGCGCTTATGCAACGGCCCGCGCGTCGCGACGAACGTCTCCACCCGTTTCTTCGTTTTCGCCCCGATCCCACGGTCGTCTTGAACACCTTCCTTTGTTGTAGAGACGCGATTGATCGCGTCTTTACGCTTGCACGCGGGGGTGGTGACCGCCAAGACCGACAATAGCAACACACTCAGCGAACACTTTCGCAACCAACGCCACATCAGGTAAACATCATACACCCGCGAGAGCGACCGGCTTCGGCAAGGCTTTTACCTGTAGAATAAAAACCATGACCCTCGGAGACGCCCAGCAGGATTTTTTAGCATTCCTTAGCGCCGAAAAAGGGTTGAGCTCGCGCAGCATTCAGGCATACACGGCCGATGTGCGGCGATTTGTCCGCTTTGCGACAGCGCACGGTATGCAACAGGCGCGCCAGGCCACGCCGCAACACGTGAACGAGCACCTTGTCGCCTTGGCCAAACAAGGTTTAGGCGCGCGCAGCCGCGGCCGGCATCTGTCGGCGCTCAAGCAATTCTTTGACTGGTTGGTGCGGCAAGAGGCGCTGGCGGCCAACCCCGTCGATCTGCTCGACCGACCCAAGATTTCGCGTCGACTGCCGACATTTCTCACGCTGCGACAAGTGGAACAATTGCTGCGGGCACCTGATCAATCCACGCCCAGGGGTCTGCGCGATTACGCGATGATCGCGCTGTTGTATGCTACCGGGCTGCGCGTCTCCGAACTCGTGGGTTTGCAAAAAAGCGATACCGATCTCACACGCGGTTTCGTGCTGGTGACAGGCAAGGGCAACAAACAACGTGTTGTCCCCATGGGCGAGCAGGCGTTGGCGGCGGTGCAAACGTTTGTGCAAACGGCTCGACAACAGCTGCTGAAAAATCGGACGAGTCCTTATTTATTCGTGGGCACCGCCACCGCGACAGCGCTCAGTCGGCAAATGTTTTGGAAAATCTTGCGCCGCACCGCGAGC
>JBCCEG010000279.1:0-2633 GCA_039030455.1 Myxococcota bacterium
CCCATGCCCAGGGAACCAGCCTTTCCTCCACCCTTCTTTCCTGTCCTGTCTCGGTGAAACCCTCCTCATTAAGTAAATGGCTTCTCCCCAGCTTTGCTGGCGCCCGAAGGGGCGGGGCGGGCGGGGGGATAAAGAGCGGAGGGGAGCGAGTGTTGGGGACGCGAACACTTCGGCGCAAAATGCTTGGCTTGTTTTTCACGCCGGCTTGCAAGCCTATCATTAACCGAACCTACTGCATACAAAAATCGTTCCCCCAGCGAATCCAAGTCAGCCGTGCCGTAAATTCCCAGGTACTCGCGCCGTATTGGGCGCCAGCTTCGCTGGCGCCTTTAACCTGCGTGCTCGCTCCTTCGGTTTCACCTCAGGAGCGAGTACGTTTTAACAACCTTACACTGTGCGTAGTCACTATTGTATTGGGCCCTGAACGAAGACCTTTAACTACAACTAATGATACGGTGTGACCCAGGCTGCGCGCCTAGAGCCGGGGCGGGTTTTACAAAGTACCCCCATGCTTGGCTCATCGTTATAACGCTGCTTTTTTATTATTTGCTTGCGTGTGCAAGCAAAAAACCAAAAGTATTTTTTAAACTACTTTATTTCGCGCAGCCGATTACCTTTTGCGTAAACGCGCAGCCCCCCCCTGAGCGCGCACCTTTACACTACCCAAACTCGGGCTTAAGGGTGCCTGAGGCCATTCGTGCGGGAGGTAAGCCGGCGGAGCACATATGCCTGAATTTTGTGCTCGTCAGAGGCGAGCAATAAGGAGACTACCGTGCTTTATGCGTGATAACGCAACCGGCCACGCTCAACCGAGGTCTATAGGCACTCGAGGCGATGCGCCCGTTCTTTTGTCGGAGCATTAAAGCACCAAGCGCTCCTTGATAAGAGGCTCGTGAAAAGGAATCATGTTTCTTCGACCAGTCGATCACTATCACGGGCCAGTGGTGTTAAAGTTAAAAAATAAAAAAATTATGATCAACACTGTACGTAAGTACTTAACGACTTCTGCTCAAAATTGCGGCAATCAGCAGGTTTTCTCTTTATTTCCACAATTTTTGTCTATATTCGGCATCTTTGTGATTTTGACTTTAGGACGGCTGACGAACGTCCGCCATACTATGGTTAGCTCCGGTTTGTTTGAGAATCACTGAATATTAGCCGATGCGCCCGAGCCGTGGCAATACGGCTTCCAAGATCCCGCTACCCCGGTTATGGAAGGGATAGTCGATTTACATCATGATATTTGTTTTTTTCTCATACTGATCATTGTCTTTGTGCTTTGGATGTTGAGCAGAACAGTCTTCTATTTTGTCGATTGCGTTGGCGAAGCCAACGCAGAAAAAATTATCCACGGAACTACAATTGAAATTGCATGGACAATAGCTCCTAGTATTATTCTTGTTTTGATCGCAATTCCTTCGTTTGCATTATTGTATAGTTTAGACGAAATTGTTGACCCCGCAATTACAATCAAAGCAATTGGACACCAATGGTATTGGAGTTAGTGCGGCCGGTTCACGCACTAAGTTTATTCAAACGAACCAGTGCACCTGCCTCGCGGGTGAACTGGGCTGCCTTGAAGGCGAAAGCCCTTCCCCCAAGCAGGGTGAATACACCGCCCACACACCCGCTGGTGTGCAGCTGGGTGGGGGTTAAACTGACCTCAGGAAAGGGCGTGACTTTGCAGTGGCGCGCTAGGGTCGGATTGGCGTGTACGCGGCCATCTGGCATTACAGAGGCCTAAGGCGCGGCCGTGAGCCTTCGGTCCAGCCTCTTTTTCAAGACCTTTTCAGATGACGAACACAATAGCCGTGCGTCGAGTGTCATTACAGATGGCTAAACAATCGAGTTGAACCGGCTTAGTTAACAACTGGGACTTGCTATGACGCGTCGTGAATATCCAAATCGTGGGTGGCGGGTCGTAGAGCCCAAAAAAAATAAAAAAAGGGGCCTGAATAGAGTACGTGACTCTACTCTTACGTCCCCTATAAAGGCCCCCGGCGTAAAGCAGGGGCCTTCCGGCCCAAATAAAACGGCGGCCCGGAACCGTAAAACCTCAAGCGGTCGGCTCATAGACGGCTTGTTACGAGGATCAGAAAATAAGCGAATGCCTCCAGTAATCGGCAGGATATGCTTACGTATCTCTGCGTCCGGGTCACAAACCGATTGTGCTGGGCGTGCCGGCTTCGCCGACCCCGTAAGAAAGGGAGTGGACCGCAGGGGAAAGGCTTCGCCGGCGCTGCGCACTCCTGCGCGGAGACATACTTGCCCGGTAATTGTGACTACCGTGCTTCGCTAACGCTCTTGGTGCTTAGGGTTCCCTTGTTTGGGCTCCGGGCTGCTTACGTGCCGGTCGCCCCTTCGGGGACCCGCGCCTTTCCTCCCCTCGCCCCTCACTACGTTCAGGGCGAGTGAGCGAGTGTCGGAACCCCGCCAGCGCTTGCGCGACTCCCGCCAGCGCTTGCGCGACTCCCTCCCCTCCCCTCGCCCCTCCTCCGTCGGGGCGAGTGGGCGGGTTCCTTTATCCCCCCCCCCGCCCTTTATCCCCACTCGCTCCCCCGCCCCGACCCCGACCCCTTGGGGGCGGGGAGGGGAGGGGGGCGAGGGGAGGGAGGAAAGGGGCCCCGTAGGGG
>JBCCEG010000280.1:0-2621 GCA_039030455.1 Myxococcota bacterium
TACTCCGGTCTACGACCGGAGTACCGGAGGGGTTGGGGAGAAGGCGTAAGAAACGTGGAGAACGAGCGCAGCGAGTGAGCTGGCAACACGAAGTGCGACGGGAAGAGGCCGGCGAAGCCGGAGAGCAAGAGCAAGGCGACCCCAAAACCATGCCCGCACGACCTAGCACTCGTGCGCTTCGCCGGCCGGTTCGGCCGGGAGCACGACACACAGTTGGCTACATTGCTTGCTCGTGCATGTAACGCCAAGGGTAGGCTTGTTCCTATGACGGTGCCTTGCGCTTGGTGCGCAAAAAAGCGGCCGGCCTTCTTACGGGTAGTATAAATAAAAGCAGCTACGCCCGGGCACCTGCTGACAAGCCATTTGGCAGCCGCGCTTGTACCAAGCACCCTCGGCCTGGTGGTCGCTTACGTGCTAACGCACAAGGAAACTCACCGTTAAGAACTTTTGGACCTCCATCCTCCTCAACCAATAGGTCTTGGCGCAACTGCACAGAGTGCGGTGCGTCTCAAGCTCTTTCCTTCGGAACGAGCACACAAAAGTTACGGTCGCGGGTCGCGGGACCGAAATGGGCCCTGGGTTTGGTTGAGGTTAGCCCCCGTAGTTGTCATAATTCCGCGTTTATCTG
This sequence comes from Myxococcota bacterium, assembly GCA_039030455.1. Taxonomy (GTDB): domain Bacteria; phylum Myxococcota; class UBA727; order UBA727; family JABDBI01; genus JBCCEG01. Next base: position 629 of record JBCCEG010000280.1, read on the forward strand.
GTTTATAGGGGGGGCGCCATTTTTCTCTTTTCTTATTACCCGAGGATGAGACGACAAGCCGGGCAATTCGTGCACTGCCCGACCAATTGTTTCCCGGCACGCGGTCGAAATAGGACTGACTCTCGCCCCTCTTTAGATATCTTCACCAGATCCGGAGGACGTGTCCCCCATCAACCGGTTTTCCTCGAAGCTTTTTACGCGGTGGTTACCGGACACGTAAATACGAGTGGATTTACTGCATTATAAAAAATCGAATTTTTTATATTCGTCCTATGCAGGCTAGGCGCCAGATGCCCCGGTTCGCCACGGGTGACGGTATCGAACACCGTCACGACTCCCTCGGTTAGGCTGTGGCTTCGTGCTTGCTCAGGTGTCGGCGGTCTTTCCCGAAGGTAAGAAGCCGCCGCCAGAAAAATAGGTCTAGGTCAAACGGTCGGCCGCTTGCTCTTCCCCTGCAAGGCGCGTTTGTTTAGGGACGCGCGCTGTACTCCGCCGTACTACGGCTTTGCCGAAGCGATCGGGGCACCCGCGCTTGCGCGAGAACGTAGGCTCGCCTGCTGTCGACCCGTAGCGGCCGTGACCGCCCAAGCAAGCCACTTAGCGCATAAAGGCTCTGGTATAGTAGTTACGGTTTCACAAGCGCCGTGCCGCGACTCCCAGTCCGCTTCCCCGCGCGCGGGGAAGCGGACGCGCGCGGGTCGCCTTTATATTTTGTCCAAAGCCGTAAGAGCAGTGCTTCTGGCAAGGTCGCCTAGCAGCGGAATTGTGACTACAACGGCGCACCACGATTAAAAAGGTCGTTCCTATGAACACATGCGCCCCGTGAAAGCCTGTTGCCATATAAAAAGTTGAACCGTATATTCCAGAGGAAATAGTAAAAGGCGCGGAAACATACTCATAACACTGAAACCCTGTAAATAAAATCGCCAGTATAATAGTAAAAAATAAACTATATATTGCTTGTTTTCGATAGCCTGCGATAATTGCATGATGTGCCCAGGTTACTGTAGCTCCTGAGGACAATAAAATCAATGTGTTCAAACCCGGAATTTCCCAAGGATTTAGCACTTGAACACCTTTTGGAGGCCAAACAGCCCCAATTTCTACTGTGGGAGCTAGGCTTGAGTGAAAAAATGCCCAAAAGAAGGCCAAAAAAAACATGACTTCAGAAACAATGAAAAGAAGCATACCATAACGAAGTGAGCCTTGCACTGCGCCCGTATGATGCCCCTCAAAGGTTGCCTCTCGTATAATGTCTCGCCACCACGTCATAGTCGGCAAAGCGCCCTCCCGCGTGTGCGGCTGCGCGCGTTTTATTGGGCGCAGCCTAACCTTTTCGAATACCTTAGTACACAAAGGTACCCGAGCGCGCGCGGGGCTTAGCACCCTATAGCCGCTAATTCAGAACCGCACGTGACAGTTTCCCGTCAGAAGGCTCCTTGCATGAGTACACCCGTGAGATTTGTGTCTGTATAACCAGCCACAAGTGCTCCGACCGTTGGTGCTTCTTTTGCTCGCGACCCTCGCAAAATGGGTTTGCTTTACCGCGCGGTAAAACCCCTGGCTGAGCGTAGATACACTCGGGCCGGCGAGCCACCGTTCGCTCGACGACTGTAAACCGCGGGGGCACGACCGCAGAACCTGCCCATTACGGGTGAGCTTTCGCTGATTACCCCATCCACCTCTCAAGTTATCCGCGGCCCTTTTTTTTTCCCCCCCCACCCACTCCGCGTACTGGTGCGCAAGCGACCCAGGGAGGCGAAGCTGGGGCGCGACGCTTGCAGCAGCCGCGAGAAAGGTCATTATGTTTAAAGGTAGTCACTATTCTTGGGGATTACGATCGTCCAAGGGCGGTCGCCTTGCTCTTGCTCTCCGGCTTCGCCGGCCTCTTCCCGTCGCACTTCGTGTTGCCAGCTCACTCGCTGCGCTCGTTCTCCACGTTTCTTACGCCTTCTCCCCAACCCCTCCGGTACTCCGGTCGTAGACCGGAGTA
>JBCCEG010000281.1:0-2605 GCA_039030455.1 Myxococcota bacterium
AGCGCCAAGCTGCCCACGTGGGAGAGGGCATACAGCGAGCTGTGCCGATTGAGAAGGCGGCTCCATTCGTCGCCGTGCATCCGTTCGAACTCGCCGATCCGCCAGTCCAATGCTTGCGGATGACGTTGAATTTCCTCGTGGATCAATCGGCACAGTTCGCCATAGGCTCTATCCCACGTGGGCAGCTTGGCGCTCTTGAGGGTAAGGGAGATGACGGGGTACCTGCCTTGATGTTCCATCGTCGCCGCGTCCTCGGACACCAACAACCCGTCAAACAAGGCCCTTGTATTCGTCTCCTCCGGCGGCGTTTCAAGGAAATACCGCAGCATGCTTTGATTGATGGTCTTCCCAAACCGACGCGGGCGGGTAATGAGGGCAATCTTGTCGTCGCAAGTAAGAACGTCCCCAATCAACCGGGCCGCCGTGGTTGACGATGCGGGGAGGCGATTGGTTTGGCGTATCGGTCACGGGTTTCTCCTCGGTCCCACTCATCCTACCCCATTCCATACCGGGGCCGCCGCGCGCGGTTACCCCAATTGCGCGTGAACGGCCCCCTGCCATTCCACCGCGCCGACGCCGCCTTTAAGGGCGGCCACCACCTCAAAAACCCTGTGGTCGGGAACGAGGTTTTTATGCGGGCTGTGCCCTCCGGCTACTCTTTTCTACAGGCCTTGCAAATTCCGCTGTCGTCTTTGAAGTCGGTGGGATCGTGATAATCGTGACAGCAGTGGCAAATGCCAAGGCGTTGGCCGATTCCGTCAAGGATCTCCCCGTCGGCGCAGCCCCACTCGCACCCGACTTCTAGAACTTCCTCGACAAAATTCATCGTCTTTTTCCTTCCCAGCGACTTAAAAAAATGTCTCTCCTCAAGGAGATGCAAGACCTGATTCAGCATGTGACCGCCTGCTTGGTTTGACATGGGAACAATCTAACTTCTTTCGGTGAATTTTCAAATGGGACACGGCCGAATCGGCGCGGCGGCCCGTGGACGGTGGCTTTCCCTGCGAGTTCTAGCAGGTTGTTTTTGTTTGCCAAGAGGAACTTTGATGCACTGTCGGCTGTCGCGGGCGGCTTGACCGTGTCAGCCTCTGTGCGGCGATATTTTTGACTCTAACGGATCTACCTATTGTGTGGGCCACAGGCATAACGATCGTCGATTCTAGGGGTATTCTTGAAAGCGAGAGATGGTTTTTTCGGTTTGGGCTGACTCAGGTTCTCACATACCAAAAGATGTTTCTGCGAAAACCCCACGTCTTCACCTCGCCAAGAACCTGCAAATCACGCATTCGCTTGCGCACTGTGTCTTTGAACTTGTCGTTGTCACAGGTGACTGAATCGCAAAGTTTCTTGAGGGTTTCTGTCCGGTAGCGTTGCGGGTTTTCGGCGGATGCCCTGTGCGAGAGAATCAGTGTCTGCAGCCGTCGCCCCAAATCACTTTTAATCTTGCGGCGTTTTTCCCAGTCGATGCAGGTACAACCAGTACGGTAGAGTTGACCGATCTCGCGGTTAACTCGCACTGAGTACTTGCCGGTAGCTTCTTCTTGCAAGAATGCATCGATGAAGTGACCGTGATAGCTGATTTTCCTTTCCTTGTTTTCGAACACAACCGAGCCAGTATGTAGGCGGTTCAAGGACGCCTTGATGTAGGTACCGCTGGATCCACACTTGGCCAAGCCAAGAAGCTTCTGAAAATCAAGCAAGCTGAAAAAGATTTGCCATTTCCCCACATCCCTGGTCATTTTCAAGGCAGCCATGAATACGTCTAAATCCCCTTGGTTCAGATATTCCCCCGTGTATGTGATTTGCGTGTTGCCGCAGGCGAAAACGGTCCGCTTTTCGCATCGAGTTCGCCGTTTTCTGGAGCCGATGCCGAACAGAGCGCTGCGAAGAGGTTCACTGGGAAACAAACGGATGCTTTTCGGTGCGGGGTCGTTTGTCTCGGTCGCCTTTGGCTCGTCTAGTGGAGTTGCCAAGCTGCCGATGAAGTCTTGGGCTATCGCCCCGATTTTTTGTGGTTCGTAAATTCGCTTTGTGTAAGGTGCCATGTTCTTGATTGTACCAGAATGTGAATGTTAGCGAAAGGTGAAAACGGCCTCGGTGTGTTTGTCCTTATCAGAAAAAGTGTTTCGCTCGCCGTGTTCTATGGGGTTAGTTGACTCCCTTTTGGATGCCCCTAGGTCAATATCGTTATGGAGTTAGTTTTTTTTTAAAATCTTGTTTTTAATATTTAGGGCCGGAAAAATCACTTTCTGGCAGCATGAGAGCTCGGTTTACTTAAAACAACACACCCCCTAAAACCTCCCCGTTACCCCCTAAAACCTCCCCGTTACCCCCTAAAACCTCCCCGGTTTTACCCCCTAAAACCTCCCCGTTACCCCCTAAAACCTCCCCGTTACCCCCTAAAACCTCCCCGTTACCTCCCTCCGATGAAACCTGGCTTATTGCCACGAGCGATGAGAGCCCTGAGCGGACGCGCGAAGCAGAAAAATCGGGCCTGAAAAGCCGTTTTACCCCCTAAAACCTCCCCGCCTTCCGTGAAACCCTCGGCAATTTCTCTTTCTTCCACCTTTGGCGGACGCGCGGGGCAGGAAAATCAGGCCTGAAA
>JBCCEG010000282.1:0-2603 GCA_039030455.1 Myxococcota bacterium
ATCGCACGTACGCGTCGTGGGGCATGGCGTCTTCGTGGGTGTCGTAGCCGTCGAGGAGGGCGGCGTTGGACCACTTGCCGCCGCGTCCGTCCTTCATGCCGTTGCCGGTGCTATTTTTCAGGTTGTACGGCGGTGACGTGACGACAACGCGGATGGATTCCTCCGGCAGCGTGGACATGACCTGGATGCAGTCACCGCAGTGGATGTCGCCGTATCTTGGTCGGCTTTGTGTTGCAATATCCTCGCGAACTTGGGTTGAAGCTGTCGTGGCTGGGCGAGCTCCAAGTTCGTCGAGCGTGCTTGTGGTTTCGTCCACCGTTCGCATGGGCCGTTTCCTCTTTATGAGTCGAATTATAACCACACTTACCTCCGCCGTGAACGAACCCTCTTGCCCGGCGGGGGCGCGGGGGTGTACAGTAGTACCACGGATCACAGGATTTGACAGATGGTCGGATGTCGGACAGTGGAGATGACAGTGGAAAAAACCTCGTGCTTCGTCCCAACTATTCATCCAACAATCCGTTAAATCCTATGAATCCGAGTAGAGAGCAAGGAGCGGCGACGATGAGGGGCTATTATGGCATCTAACACTACGCGCACTCGCATAAAACGCGCGAACAGGCACAAAAAGATGGGGCGGGAGCGGAAGAACGCGCTGCGCAACCACGGCAGTACCAAGTCGCGCGATCAGCTTTTCGCCGTGACGTCTGAAGCGGCGGTCCACTAGATTGAGTGTTATGAAGCCAAGCTACGGCATGTGGCTGGTTTTGGCGGCTTATCTGTCGGCGTGTGGCGGGCAATATAACCTTGATCTTCTTGCCCAGCAGGTGGAGCTGGGGCGTAGTCTGACCCAAGAAGCCAGTGACGGCAACCTGCCCGCCTATGCCGCCACGGCGGCGGCCGCCCAGTCAGCCGAGCAGCTTGCCGGTGTGCGTGAACTGCAAGACAGTCTCGCGGCGAAGCACAGGCATATTGTGTTGTCAGGCGGGCCTGGCGCCGATTCTCTTGTTTACGTGGAAGCTTTGGCGGCTTTGACGGCGCCGGTCAAACAGGAGTCGCCCCCTCAACCACCCCAGCAGGGTTTGGCTCGCGCTACGCCGCAAGAGGGTCAGCCACAAGTTGCATCGGACCAACCAAAGCCACAATCGCAAAAGAGATTGACAGGCTGGACGGTGGTTCGTGTGGAGATGGAGGATTTCGTCAACCGCGCGCGCGAGCTGAGCGTTACGCCTTCTCAATTCTTGGAGCTGTTGCAACGCGGTGTCGCGCGATCCGGTCAAGAACATTCATCGCCCGTTTTTGTTGTGGTGGTGCAAGAAGTGCCGGGTTTAGATGATGTGCGGCGATTCTCGGGGTTCGCCCGAGACGGGCTGTTGGAGGCCGAGTTCGATCGAAAACTCCTCGATGCCGTTGGGTCCGCGGGTTATCCGGTGATTTGGGTTTTGGGGCAGAGCAAAAAGCAGTCTGTCAGACCGTTGCATGAGATGCTGCGGCATCAGCCACGCATTGAGGTGGGAGATCTGTCGGCGACACAACTTTACATGTTGCTGCATGGGGAAAAGAAAGGGCGCGGGATTCTGCTAGCGGATGATTTGCTGCGGATGATCGTGCGTGTTCTTTCTGTTCATGGTGGCAGCCAAGGTCTGCTCGAATTGGGTTTGCGTGTGATGAATGCTGTTAGCGAAGAGCTGGAGCGGAATCCCAAAATGACTTGGCAAGATCAGCGCGAGCTTTGTTTGCGCGTTCTCGCTCCTCTTTTGCGGACAACTGTCGGGGCATTGGAGCAATCGCGAGCCGTCACGTGGACAGGGACCTTGCAAGAGTTTGCCTCGGATCAGTTGCGGGATCCCAGTGCTCATCAATTGATAAAACTGGGGCCGGGAGAGCTGGCGAGCCTGAAAGTGAAACTACGGACGACGATTTTGCGCACGTCTCAGAACTTGCGTCGGCTTTTGCTAAACTTGTCTGGTTCTGTGTCAGACGCCCTGATCCAAACCATTCGAGGTGATCTCAAGACGATCGACGGGGCTGTACAGGATATTTTGCCCACACTGAGCAAGTCGAGCTCGGAAGATCGGAGTATTGCTCGTCTAACAGCAAGCTCGCTGCGGGATTTGGCCGATGAGTTTGACAAGGACGACAACGGCTCGATCAAGGAGCGGGTTGCTGATGAGGTCGATCGGTTGAAGACGGCCAACATCGCTAAGCTTAACAGTTTTGTCCAATGATGCTTTTCGATGTAGAGACGCGATTGATCGCGTCTCTACGGCGATCAGTAGGGAAAGAGCGCCGCCAATATGCCACAATAACGACATGCGACAAGACGACGTCCAAGTGATTAACGCCAAGGGGCCGCTGCCCGGCGGCATTGACAGCTTCGCGGAAGTGGTACGCGACGGCTGCTGCTGGGTGGACAAGAGCTTGCTGATCGAGGACGCGATCACGTGCGACAAAAAAGTGATGCTCATCACGCGGCCGCGCCGGTTCGGCAAGACGATCAACCTGAGCCTGCTGCGGTATTTTTTCGACAACGCCCCGCCGGGCGTGCCGTTCCAAGACGTGGATGTCGCGTCTACCTTCACCAAGCTGCTGATCGGCCGCAA
>JBCCEG010000283.1:0-2597 GCA_039030455.1 Myxococcota bacterium
CCGTCCCCGCCCCGCCCACTCGCTCCCCCGCCCCGACCCCTTCGGGGAGGGGAGGGGGGCGAGGGGAGGGGAGGGGAGGCGAGACCCGAGGGAGGGGAGTCGCGCAAGCGCTGGAGTGCGCTCTTTATCCTTTTGTTTCTGCGAAACGAAAAGCAGAAATAGTGGTTCGGAGGGGAGGAAATGGGTTTCGAAGAATACACTCTCGGCGAAGCCAGAGAGCGTATGGGGGAGACCCTACGCCCCTCGCGCCAGTGGCCGATGGCCAAGGCAAGCGCACACGCCGCGCCAACATGCACCAGTTAAAACTGCTGTTACGCACTACCACTGATGCACAACTTCGATCATTGGCACTGGTACGCCGGCGTCCCGGGGCGCGGGCACGGCCTAGCGCCACCATGCCTAGGCCTTCGGCCACTGGCGACCTGGTTCAAGTGGTTGGTACAGGCGCCCCGGTTCAAATGGTTGGCGCGGTGCCAGTTGGTGTATCCATTATAAATGGCGCCAGTACTACCCAGTTGCGCACTCAAAACTGAGTGCTGGCTGTTAAAGAACTTCTACGGTACAGTAACCCAGATGATGATGTTGCGCGTCGTATCGCAGTGTGCACCTGCCTGTTTTTTATGGGCTTCAGCAGTCGTAAACTCCTAACATGCACCTGGGCAGAGCTTGAGGCATTAATCAGAACTGGTACACTGCCCGCCCCTTCGGGGAGGGCAGTGGACCTGGCGAGTATCGCGCCTGCCGAGTTGGGCGCGAGATACTGGAGCTATTGGAGGTGGTTGTTCAGAAGCAACTGGGCCGGGATGGTCTTGTGGCACCGTCCCCCAAGGATTCCAGTAAACCAGTCGACGTTGGCCTGATGTACAGGCAATGTAGCGCAAGACTGGCGAAGTTTGCGCCGTTGAAAAACTTGGACGATATACGGCGCTGCTAACGCCACTGAGATGCAGTGCTCCACCAGCGCATGCGCGCCCTTTCCTCCAGCGCTTGCCTTTATCCCCCCCGACCGTCGCGAAGCTGCCGGCGGAGCCTGCCCCGCCCCCGCCCCGGCCACTCTTTGTCCCCCCCGGCTTCGCCGGCGAGCGGAGGGGAGGGGAGGGCGCGGGGGGATAAAGAGCTTGCGAGCGCGCAAGCGCTTGCGCGACTCCCCCTTTGGGGTTTCGCCTCCGGCGAACGGGGCCGGGAGCCGGGGCCAGGAGGATGCTTCGGGGGGACAAAGACCCGAGGGCATGGGGTCTCCTCGCTGCTATTCGCATCGTCGACCCGAGGGCAAGGGGTCTCCTCGCTGCTATTCGCAATGTGATATGGTCTGGGTTTCGCCTCCGGCGAACGGGGCCCCAGGCAGTAGTATTGTTGGCCTCCGGTCAGGCCTCCGGCTGCGCCTCCGTCCTGGCCTCCGGTCAGGCCTCCGGCAGCGCCTCCGTCCAGGCCTCCGTCCAGGCCTCCGGTCCCGAGGGTCCCTCCGTCCAGGCCTCCGGTCCCGAGGGTCCCTCCGTCCAGGCCTCCGGTCCCGAGGGTCCCTCCGGCCCCCGGCGTGGTCAGTTCGTCGACCCGAGGGCAAGGGGTCTCCTTGCAGCAATTCGCTTCGTCGACCCGAGGGCAAGGGGTCTCCTCGCTGCAGCGTGAAAATCGCTTCGCCGCCCTTTCCGAAGGAACCCGCCCCGAAGGGGTATTGTGCCTTCGGCACAAACACTCGCTCCCCGAACGTAGTGAGGGGGGCGAGGGAGTCGCGCAAGCGCTGGCGGGTTCCTTCGGAAAGGGGAGCGCAGCGCTAGGGTCCCCGAAGGGGAGAGCGGAGCGAGCAGACCGGAGTACCGGAGGGGGAGGGGCGGCCGGGGAAGAGGTGCAGCTTTGCTGCTTCCCGCGGCTTCTTTGCTTGATTTTTTTTAAAAAAAAAAAAATGAACGAACGAGGCGAGTGGAAGAGGCGGGATAGGTCAAACCGGAAAGGTAACACGCATGCTGCATCCTATATCACGATGGTCCGTCGCTCACGGCATATGTGCGCCTTTAATGTGGGTGCTTCAGGCCTTGCCTTTAGTTGTCACGCGCGTACCCTCCCGGAGCATTGGGGGGGCACACCGGGCACGGGATTCAATCGCGCCAAAAACCGTGCGAGTACGAATATTACGAATATATATTAAGAATATTAGCTACAGAACAATGCATAGCGTCTAGGAAACATTGAGGCGCTACGCCCAACCAAGTGGAGTGGGTTTGAGGTTTTCGCCTTGGATCTTAAAGCAAATCGTCTCAAGAACCCTCCCCGAACCATGCGAGACAGTCACCTGTCACACGGCTCTTTGTAGGGCGGGTGTTGTCGTACCCCGGGTTGTCTTGAGCAGACGAATATGCACGCCCATTAAACGGGCCTTTGAAGGTGCATTGCGACTGCTCTTGCCCGTCCGATTGCTCGCGCCTGCGAGCAGGTGGACGCTCGCGCAAATGGTCTTCCCTCCCCGCCCCGCCCTGCGACCCGTACTCCGTGTTTATGGCGCTTGCGCTTCCCAAATAAACCGGAGGACCGGAGGGCGCGGGGGGATAAAGAGCTTGCGAGCGCGCAAACCACTCTCAGGCGTAGCCTGGCCCGACCCCGCC
>JBCCEG010000284.1:0-2594 GCA_039030455.1 Myxococcota bacterium
GTCTACCGTCGGTTGATCACGAGCTGGTTCCACAAATCCGGCCCGCGCAGCCTGTTGCCGTCGGCGCTCAAGGCGCTGATCGGGGGCGACGTGGCCGAATTCGCGCGGCATGTGACCACCCTGGCGTCCAACAGCCTCAGCTATTTCGACATCGGCGGGTCGCACCCCGAGCGGGTCTACCACGCCTTGGTGATGGGCATGTTGGCCTATCTGTCGGACGCCTACCACATTCGCTCCAATCGGGAAAGCGGTGCGGGTCGTCCCGATCTCGTGCTCGCTCCCAACGACCCAAAACGGTACGGCATCGTCATGGAGTTCAAGGTGGTTGACTCGGAGGGCCAGTTGGAGCAAGCGGCCGACAAGGCGCTACGACAGATCAAGGACAAGAACTATCATGCCGATCTGCTCGCCCAAGGCGTCCAACAAGTCATCGCGTTGGGGCTGGCGTTCAAGGGCAAGGAGGCTATCGTCAAACACGAGCGAGTGGGGAATACTGCGGATGTCCGCCATCCGATCAATCCCTAAATCTGTGTTACAAATCCTGTAATCCGTGGTACTACCCCCGCGTGACCTTGCGCTGGTTGGCCTTGAGCATTGCCTTGCGCAGTCGAATGGTCTTGGGCGTGATTTCCACCCACTCGTCGTCGTCAATCCACTCCAAGGCTTCGTCCAAGCTCATCCCGCGAACCGCGTCGAGCTTGGTGGACTCGTCACTGCCCGACGCGCGCATGTTGGTCAACTTTTTCTCCTTGGTGGGATTGGCGTTCAAATCCGTGTCGCGGCTATGTTCACCAAAGATCATCCCTTCGTAAACGCGCGTGCCCGCTCCCACGAACAAGCGACCCCTGTCTTGCAAGTGAAACAGGCCGTACTCGGCACAGGTGCCGTCGCGGTCGGCCACCAACGCGCCGTTTTGGCGGCGGGGGGTTTTCCGGTCGTCCCAGGGGATAAAGCCCTGAAAGGAGCTGGCATAAACCGCCTCGCCGCGCGTGCGGGTGAGCATTTGCGAGCGCATGCCGATAAGGCCTCGCGTGGGGATGATGAACTCCAGCCGCACGCGGCCCGACGCCGCCAGCGGCTGCATGTCTTGCATCGTGCCGCCGCGAGGCGCCAAGAATTCCGTCACCGCGCCGACAAAGTCTTGCGGCACGTCCACCACCAAACTCTCTTGCGGCTCCAGCTTTTGCCCGTCGCGTTCGTGCACCAAAATCCGCGGCCGACCGGCCATGAGCTCGTATCCCTGACGACGCATTTGCTCCAGCAGCACCACGATTTGCAGTTCACCGCGCGCTTTCAACTCAAACACCTCGGGGCTGTCTGTTTCGTGCAGGCTCAGCGCCACGTTCTGCCGACACGCCGCTTCCAGCGTTTCGTAGAGTTTACGGCTGGTGAGGTACGTTCCCTCCTTGCCCGCAAGCGGCGAGGTGTTGACGGCAATGCGCGCGGACACGGCCGGCGGATCCACGTGTAACCGCCTGGGCACGGCGGGTCCTTCCAACTGCTGGATGACGTCGCCGATGCGGGGTTGCTTGGCACCGGCAATCAGGGCAATGTTGCCCGCGGTTAGCTCCGAGACGCGTTCGGACCCCAACCCCCAAATCCGTTGCAGCGCCGTGACGGCGAACGGTGTGGCTTGGCCCTGCTCGTCCACCAACTGAATCCGTTGCCCCTCGCCCACCTGCCCCGCCTCGATGCGACCAACGGCGATTTGCCCCATAAAAGAGTCGTAGCGCCGGTCGGCCACCAGCATGTGGAACGGTTCTTGCGGTTGCACGCGCGGCGGCGGCATATCTTGCACAATCAAATCCAACAGCGCTGAAAGATCGTCGGCGGGCTTGCCTGGATCGGTGCTTGCCCAACCCTGTTTGGCACTGGCGTAGAGCGTGTCATACTCGGTTTGCCCGTCGTCACCGGCCAAGTCGTAAAACAGCTCGAGAACCTGCTCTTCTACCTCGTGTACGCGGGCATCGGGCCGGTCCACCTTGTTGATCACGACTGCTAGTCGAATGCCTTGCTGCAGTGCCTTGGCCAGCACAAAGCGGGTTTGCGGCAGCGGCCCCTCGGCGGCATCCACCAGCAGCAACGCACCATCGACCATGAACAGCGCCCGCTCCACCTCACTGCCAAAGTCGGCGTGGCCCGGCGTATCCACCACATTGACCAACGTGTCTTTCCAGGTAAACGCGGCGTTCTTGGCGGTGATAGTGATGCCGCGCTCACGCTCCAAATCGCCGCTATCCATCACGCGGTCGCTCACCTCGCGGTGGGAGGCAAACACGCCTGACTGGCGCAACAGTCCGTCAACAAGAGTGGTTTTGCCGTGGTCAACGTGGGCGATAATCGCTAGGTTACGGATATTCATGAAACGCAAGCTTAGCACAAAAACCGCAGGGCCGACGCATTAAAAAAGCTCTAGCGGTTCGTTTCTAGGTGTTTATCTTATGAGTAGGACCGTGATCGGTTTTGCCGCTTGGTTTGGTTCGGCAAGGGGGCAGTCATGCGATACGCACCCGACATCGAGTGGTTTGAAGACGACGACCCGCCGTTCCAGTTTTCCTTTATGAGCTGGGCTTCAACGGCATCCCTTCCCATAA
>JBCCEG010000285.1:0-2589 GCA_039030455.1 Myxococcota bacterium
CGAAGTTGTGCCTTCGGCACGCTCCCCTCCCCTCCCCTCCCCAAAGGGGCGGGGGCTGGGCGGGGGCGGTTTCGCCTTCGGCGAACGGGTTCCTTCGGAAAGGGAAGCGCAAGCGCGGTCTCTCCGGCTCCGCCGGCAGCTTCGCGACGGTCGGGGGGGATAAAGGCAAGCGCTGGACCGGAGGGGTCGGGGCGGGAAAGGGGCGGGGTTGGGGAAAGAAGGTTTTGTAAGAAACACTTCGGGGAGAACGAGCCGCTGGGCTTGCGAGCGCAGCGAGCGAGCAAAAAGGATTGGGCATGGGTTTTACCGTACACCTCATCTTTGCCCACTTGCGTTGCTTGCTCGCTCGCCTTTTGCTCCCCCCTTTGGGGGGAGCAAAAGCAGACCGTCGCTCGCAAGCCCTGCTCGCCAAAGGCGAGGGGCTTCTGTGCTTGGCGCTACGTGATCTTAGTTTACTATCTATATTTTGTATTTATTATAAAATGTAGTCAAGAATCTATCGCTTAAAAGACAGGGGCAAGGCGCAGCGACCGCCGATTCGAATTTGCACCAATTCTATCACCACCGAAACCGCAAAAAAGCACGGTTAGTCTGTGCTATTTTATGCAGTTCATCACGTTTTTGACGTGCATGTCCTTTTTTTTGAAAAGCGTAAAATAATTCATCTGCTAAACATTCAGAAAAACTTAGTTTATTTTTTCGTTGATTTTGTCTGGCCGATTCAATAAGCCAACGCATTGCCAACACTTCTTGTCTGCTTTTTGGCACAACGCGCGGTACTAAAATAGTTCTTCCCGATTTTCTTACTTTCCGAACCTCTAAACAAGGTTTTACATTATGAACAGCTTGTACAACAACATTAGTTGCAGTAAGTGGTGAATTTAGTGTAGTTCTAACCATAATAAAAAGCCATAAAAGTCAAGAATCCGACGCCAGCGTCCGGTGCGGCGAAGCCGCGCAACGGCGCCGCACACTGTTTCAAAGCGGTTTCCCAAACGCTTCGCGACATGACATAGTGTTAGTGTGGCCCACCTAATGGACCCTTAAGACAATTCGGTGGCGCGATGTTGATGACTCTGAATTTTTGTTTGAATAATACTTAGGGTTTTATTCAATATTTTATAAGCTTTTGATTTTTGGCCATTTATCATTAGTAAACGAATAAATTTTTCTATCAGAAGGGCGTTGTATAGTCCGTCGGACACTTGGTCGGCAACACTATGGCTAACGTCATGTCGATAGCGACTACTGTTATGAAGTTTGGTTGAGTTCATGTTAAACATAGACACCATATATTTGTATATCCACAAGGGCGCCAGCGAAGCTGGCGCCCTCCGGCGTTGGAACGATAAGTCGCGAAACGCTTGGTGGCACTTGGGCAGAACGAACGGCGCGCGGGGCGGTGCCCGGAGCATCTTCGTCAAGAAGTCGCCGATTCGGCGAGACGCACCGGGGAACTTGGCGCGACTGCTCTTCCGGGCATGGTTTTTGGGTTTGGTTTGGTTTACTGCGCCCGAAGCATGAGGGCGCAGGGAAGGGAAGCGGGGGGGATAAAGAAGCGCCGCCAGGCGGAGCCTGAGACCGGTTACTCGCACCGAACGAAGTGAGGTGCGAGGAAGACGCGCGCGCGGTGGACACAAGCAGTACCCATTGCCCACGGTCACCTTCTGTAGGGCGATTTTGCTGGCACTTGAGCGCTTAGATTTTGTGTCATCCATCAGGCTTCGGCCAATCTCGGGTGGGCAGAGCGCCCGCGCTAAACGAGCATTGCAGCTCCCTTCGGTCGCTGCCCACGTTCGTATGGTGCACAGAGCGCCGCGATCACTTGCCGTTGCCCACGGTAATGGCGCGCCGGGTACTACTAGTGAAAGAAGGTCTCTGCGCCCGGCTTGCGCATAACACGCAAGCACACAAGCCTCGTAGGAAGGTGTCGGGGGTACGGTTGGGCGGCGCCGGTCGGGCGCCGGCAATAGGCCGGGGGGAGCCCTAAGGTGATTTTGCACTAAGCGTGGAAAAAAAGGGCAGCTTAAGCGACGTGACCTTAGGACACAATCTTACGTGCTTGGCGTTAGAATCGCGCAAGCGCCAAGCAGGGTTAGGCTTGAGCGCGGCCTGCAGCAATACAAAGGTCGGCGCGTAGCGCCGGCGAGGAAAACTGGGCGGTCTTTTGGGTGTTTGAAAGACACAAAACTGTGAACTGTAACCGGGAATCTAAATAACGCCCATTTTGGTAAAGCGACCCGGCGTGGCCGGGAATACAGGCGACTACCGTCCTTGCGCGCGCCTCCCCCCCTTCTCCCCGCCCCGACCACTCTCCCCTTCGGGGACCCTAGCGCTGCGCTCCGAACCTCGCGCCCCTTCCCCTTCGGGGACTCCAGCGCTTGGCGTCCACAAAGTGGACTGCACTCTTCCTGCCCTCGCCCCCCTCCCCTCCCCGCCCCGATGGGGTCGGGGTCGGGGCGGGGGAGCGAGTGGTTGGGGCGGGGGGATAACGGGCGGAACCGTTACTCGCTCCGATGGAGCTTGTCTCCCCGACCCCGACCCGCGCTTGCGCGAGACCCCGACCCACTCTCAGGCGTAGCCTGGCCC
>JBCCEG010000286.1:0-2535 GCA_039030455.1 Myxococcota bacterium
CCCGCGCGCGCGCGCTCGGTGTCGGACGCAAGCAAATACGTACCAACTACTTCACCGTGTGCGCTCGACAAGGGTAATCGCGCGCATAGGAGCAAAATCGTGCCGCGTCTTTTTATGTTGCACTAACAAGCAAGCAGTATTACGACACTTATTTTTTGGCAAAAAGCGAGTTCTGTTCGGTGGGCGCTAGTATATAACTGTATTGCGCAAGAGCCAGGTCATGAGGGTGAAAGGCTGGGCTTGCGACCGTCCCCCGGAGCAAGCAAGAAAGTACAGGGTGCTTTGTGTAGTAGTTTGGGTTTCCCGAGCGAGCGCTCCGGCTCCGCCGGCCTCTCAGCGCTTGCGCGACTCTACTCCGAACCTTCGCCGGGAGCAAGAGCAAGAGCGAGTGCGGCGCAGCCGCCGTGAGCCGCAACTGAAACAAAGGTGTCTCGCCTCCCCTCGCCCCCCTCCCCTCCCCGAAGGGGTCGGGGCGGGGGAGCGAGTGGACGGCGGCAAGCGCTGCAGCGACCGAAGGGAGCTGCACTCGGGACATATCGGACCAATTTTACGGGATTTGCCCTTCTAACGCGTCCTACGGCGCTTGGGGTGGTGCGGGTTTGCGCGCGCCGTGCGGTCGCGCGGTTGGCCGTTGCCTTTCTTACGGGCCACGTGCCAGAAAAACGGTCTCAGGCTCACGGCTGGGCGGTCCACTTCTCGCCTTCGGCTTGTGCGGCTGCGCCGCCAAGACCGCAGCCTGACCGTTTATCACAGGCGCCCTTCCATGTTCCACCTCGATCGGCCCAGGGCGGCGAACGTATTTGCTTGCTACGCAAGCGAGCCGCGATTGCAGCGCGCGCAGAAGCGCGCTGAAGTTTGACTTTACCGGGGGGGAGAAAGCCGTATGATGCGAGAGTGTCACGTACGGCTTCGCGAGGGTCCAAAGCAGCTGCGCCCTTAGTGTCTTAACCACATAACGGCGCAGTCGAAAGGACTACTCGCCTAAACAATCAGTTGCTTATCGACAAATGTCTCTTTTATTACGTCGCCCGCCGGGTCGAGAAGCTTTTCCTGGAGATGTAGGGCGACCGTACGGTGCCCATATAGATAAAATACTAGAGGCAGACACGGTTACTAGTACGAGTATACTGCTAACCGACATAAAGTCGGGACCAGAGCATGCAGTAAAAGGAATATGAAAGGGCTGGTCACCCGACAACATGTTCCGAACTTGAGTCGTGCCTTACGGAGAGGTAAGTAGATCATTTACGAATATGAGCTGTCGGTGGATCCCAGGGCCGATAACCTGGACCACGTTCCATAGGGAACGTAGGGGTTATGCTCCTTGGACGGTGCTAAAACATCGCACACGTACCCGTAGTCAGCAGGGAGCCCTTACTTTAGTTAAAAGGACAACCAGCGTAAACGTAATCGCGGGCCGGAGGCCCGCCCGTCAGCTTCTGGGCGAAACTCTCCGGAGGACCAAGTCGTTTTGCGACTACTCCTATATGTACACAAACGGTGAACTTCGTGGGAACCAGGATACGGGGCGGCGTAGCCGCCCCGATCCCACGGAGGACAGAGGCTCAGTAGTACCGAGCACATTCTTACGCCTCTAATAATAGGGAAGACGACTCAGGGAAGGGAGCTAAATCATTTCACATGGGCGCCGAACGTCTGCTTCGCCTCCGCTCTGCCTCGGGGAGGCAGAGCGGAGCAAGAGGCGCAAAATGGGAAGTGCATACTCAGGCGCCGCAAATCCTCAGAAGATGCCACCCTTGCGAGTTGGGTGCGCGAAGCGCGCAGCAGAGCTCTTCAGTCGATTAACCGGATAAAGCAGTCTAAAGGTACGCACCCCTACAACAATATCTTTAAACTATTGAGGGATACCGACCTCTGGGTGGCCGCCTATGCGAAGTTAGCTCCCAATCCTGGATCGTTAACGCGAGGGGGAGCCGAGGGAACCATAGACGGAACGTCTCTTATAACCTTAAAGGCACTGCAACTTTCGGTTCTCGAGGGACGTTTTCAATGGGGGATCACTCGCAGAGTGGACATACCTAAGCCAACGGTGTTTCTTTGAAACCTTGGAATACCAGAGTTCCAAGATCGGATCGTACAGGAGGTTATCCGCATTATTCTTGACGCAATCTTTGATCCACAGTTCGTAGAACAATCCCATGTCTTTGTTCCCGAAGGGGTTTACGGCGCAAGCTTGCGAGCGCCGTAAACAATCTCGGTTTACCGCGGCTTCGCGCCCCGCCCTGTCCGAAGGAACCCGCCCTCGCCGGGGCGGGCGGGGCGGGGAGGCGGCGGTTGGGGTCTCCGAAGGAGCGCAAGCCCTCCGGTACTTCGTGCCGGCGAAGCCGGCCGAAGGACGCGGAGCGCCCGTTCGCCTCCGCTCGCGCCCGTAGGGCGCGAGTGGTCTCCGGCTTCGCCGGAGAAACCCCTTCTCCCCAACCACTCTCAGGCGTAGCCTGTCCACTTCTGCCCTTCTGCCCTTCTGCCCTTCTGCCCTTCTCCCCGCCCCGCCACTCTTTGTCCCCTCCGGTCCAC
>JBCCEG010000287.1:0-2534 GCA_039030455.1 Myxococcota bacterium
GCTCGCCGACGCGGACGGGCTCGGCGTTGTCGCCGACATCGGGCAGTTTTCGCGTATATTCGCTCCACTGCTTCTCCGTCAGTGTTCCCTTGGCCAAACACCGCTGATATGTGCGTTTGTCTAACTTGGCAAGATCCTTTTCCTCGATCATGATCTCCTCGCGGTGCAACAAATCCTTTCCTCCTGACTTTAAATCAAAGAAACGGGTAAACCAAGAGGGCCGCGCCGTCTCCTTTACAGGTTGGAGCGGACGATAGCTCTCGACTATTGCCCTCCGCAGCACCGCCGCCGTGTTGGTATACTTCATCTGTTAATTGGCAAGCAACGAG
The DNA here is from genome assembly GCA_039030455.1 of Myxococcota bacterium. Classification (GTDB taxonomy): domain Bacteria; phylum Myxococcota; class UBA727; order UBA727; family JABDBI01; genus JBCCEG01. The sequence continues at coordinate 330 of JBCCEG010000287.1, forward strand.
GACCCTTGACGAAATGGCAGAGACATCACACCACGATTCCCATGTGCCGGCTCCGGCGGCCGACACCCACCAAACCCTGCGTGGCGAACTGGCGCGGCGCGACGGCGACGCGCGCGACGGCGGCGGGCAACAGCGCATTGACAAGCAACACCAAGCCGGCAAGCTCACGGCGCGCGAGCGCATTGAGCTCCTGGCGGACTCAGGTAGTTTCGTCGAAGTCGATCGCCTGCGAGTCCATCGCTGTCGCGACTTTGGCATGGACAATAAACACATCCGAGGCGATGCCGTGGTCACCGGGTTTGGGCAAGTAGATGGACGTCGGGTGTGTGTCTACGCGCAAGACTTCACCGTGTTTGGCGGATCACTCTCCGAAGTGGCCTCGCAAAAAATCTGCAAGATTAACGACCTAGCTCTCAAAGCGGGCGTGCCCGTCATCGGGCTCATCGACTCCGGCGGCGCGCGCATTCAAGAAGGCGTCGCGTCGCTTGCGGGCTATGCCGAAATTTTCTACCGCAACACGCTGGCTTCGGGGGTTGTGCCGCAGATCTCGGTGATGATGGGACCTTCGGCCGGCGGCGCGGTCTACTCGCCGGCGTTGACGGACTTTGTTTTCATGGTGAAAGACACAAGCACCATGTTCCTCACCGGCCCCGACGTACTCAAAACCGTCACGCAAGAAGAAGTCGGTATGCAGGAGCTGGGCGGCGCGGCGGTCCACAGCGGCAAAAGCGGCGTGGCTCACTTCGTCCATACCGACGATACTCAAGCCCTGAACGCGGTGCGCAACGTGCTGGGGTTTTTGCCGTCGAACAACGGGCAAAGCCCTCCGACGGCTTCTTGCCACGACGATCCCAACCGGCGTGACGAGAAACTCAAGGAGTTGATCCCCGTTAAGTCGAGCGCTCCTTACGACGTGCGTGATGTCATCCGCCGCGTGGTGGACGACGGGGATTTCGTGGAAGTCCAGCAGCGCTTTGCCCGCAACATCGTGATCGGCCTTGCCCATCTGGCGGGGCAGTGCGTGGGACTGGTGGCCAACCAACCCCAAGTGCTTGCCGGTGCCGTCGATATGGACGCGGCCGACAAAGCGGCGCGTTTCGTTCGCTTCTGCGACAGTTTCAACATCCCGCTGGTCACATTGGTGGACGTGCCGGGCTTTTTGCCGGGCGTGGCCCAGGAGCACGGCGGCATCATCCGTCACGGCGCCAAGCTGTTGTTCGCCTACGCCGAGGCTGTCGTGCCAAAGGTCACGGTGGTGCTGCGCAAGGCCTACGGCGGCGCTTACTGTGTCATGAGCCCCAAGCAACTGCGCGCCGACCTGAACTTTGCCCTGCCCACGGCTCAGTTGGCCGTCATGGGCGCCCAAGGAGCCGTGCGCATCGTCATGCGCGAACAGCTAAAAGCAGCACAAGATCCGGCCGCGTGCGAGGCTGAACTGGCGCGAGACTACGCGAAGCGATTCCAGAACCCCTACCAAGCGGCCGAGCTTGGCTACATCGACGAGGTGATTTTGCCCGAGGACATCCGCCCGCGCCTGTGCCAAGCGTTGTCGTTCCTGGCCAATAAACGGGACCGCCTACCCCCCAAGAAGCATGGTAATATGCCGCTGTGATTGGCCGAGGTGCCGCGGGAGTTTCCATGCCCATGTCCGACACATGTAACTTGATCGTCAACCCGCTGGGCAAAATGCCCGTGGGCATCTCCAACTTCGCGCAAGTCGTCCAGGGTGATTACTGCTTCGTGGACAAGAGCGTGTTCATCAAGGAAATTCTAGATTCGGGCGACGGTGTCACGCTGATCACGCGCCCTAGGCGGTTTGGCAAGACGATCAACATGAACATGCTGCGCTGTTTTCTCCAGCAGCCTGCCCCACCTGTCATTCTGAGTGCGCAGCACGAAGAATCTCACCGCGCTACGGCACATGGGGAGGTCCTTCCTCGCTACGCTCGTCAGGATGACAAAAAGGAGGATCTCTTCGCCAACCTAGCCATCAGCCACGCCGGAGAAATATATCAGCGGGAGCGCGGCAAGCGGCCGGTGATCTTCGTCAGCTTGCGCACGGTCAAGGAGCTGGAGTGGGAACCCGCGTTTCGACGCATGAGCGCGTTACTGTCGGATTTAGCGCAAGAAGCAAGCCAAGAGGCCCCGGTGAACTCCTTGACATCCAGCCAACAAGACATTCTGCGCAAGGTGATCCGGAAACAA
>JBCCEG010000288.1:0-2532 GCA_039030455.1 Myxococcota bacterium
CGCAAGACGTGTGGGTGCGCGCGGTCGCGGGGGTGCTGGGGGTGATCATACTGTTCGCGAATGACCTGCCCGCGTTCGCGCGTCCCCACGTACCGGCCCTGTGGCGAATCGCCCAGGGGTTTTGCATTCCGTTTGGCTGTACGTTGATGCTGCTGCAGACGGATTGCGACGCGTCGTGGGCGGCGTACACGGTATTGGGTTTGGGCTTGTTGGCGCGGCCCGGCCAGGGCGCGCTGTGGGCGCTTGGGTTGATGATCGTGGGAATTCCGGCGGCGCTGGCGACGCACGGAGCGTTGGCGGGGTGGGACGGTCTAGTGGAATCGCTGGGGTCGTTCGCCTTTGGAGTCGTGCTGGCGGGGGTGCTGATGTGTTTTTTGCAATACGAACTCATCAAGAGCGAGCTGAACCTGCTGCTGCAACGTCTAACGATTCTGGCGGCGACGCACGGCAAGCCGTTGCACGAGATGAGCACGCCGATTCAGAGCCTGGCCACGCGGGCGCGGCGGATTGAGGAGAGCTGGCCGATTCTGTCGGACGCCTACCGCAAGGCCAAGCAGGCGGGTTTGGCGGTGGGACACATTCCGTTGGACATTCTGGCCATCCAAGACATCCGAGTGCCCCAGCTCAGCCGCAACATGCGGCAGGTGACGCTGATTCTGCAGATGTTTCGCGACAACATGCGCGGCAAACCGGCCAACTTAAACATGAAGCGGTGCTCGCTCAAACGGGTGGCGGAGGAGTTCTTGTACAACTTCCCGTTTCTTCAGGGCGAAGAGGACATGGCGCGCGTGGAGTGCGCAGAGGATCATGAAGCGGAGTTGGACGAGGCGGTGACGTGGCAGGTGTTGGGGAACTTGCTGCACAACGCGCGACACTTTGTCCGCGAGAAGAAACGGGGCAAGATTATTATCAAGGTGGTGCGCGACAAAGACGGCCCGGGCTATGACGTGACGGACACGCTGGGTTTGATCGAGCGCGAGGACATGGAGCATTTGTTTGATCGGTTTTTTAGCCGTCGCAAGGGCGGCAGCGGCTTGGGGCTGTCGTACAACAGGGATGTGATGAGGCAACAACAGGGCAGCATCACCGCCTCGTGCAAGAAAGACGAGCACACCACGTTTCATGTACGTTTCCGACCGGCGGGGCAACCCTCCGGTGAACGCGAAACGCCTGGAGAAGACGCCGAGCACGGCTCGCAAGCCCCCGCGTCGGCACACGATCTTTCAGCGGACACGGGGTCCGTGGAAGCAACTAAAACAAGCATGGGAGGAAAGAACGATGAAACAGGAACTACTACCGCCGTTTAGCCATCCGCTGTCGGCGCAGCTGGTGGACGATGATCTGGGGTTTTTGTTGGACGAGGCGACGATGTTGGACCGGCGTCGGTTCACGTACGAACTCAGCAATGAGCCCAAGAAGCTGTTGGAGGGTTTGAACGAGCGGTTTCCGCGAGATCCGTACATTCAGCGTTATCGGCAAGAGTTGCCGCTTGGGCCAAGCGGCGACCGCCGCCAAGACGTGGCGACATCCAAGATGCGCGAGGAGCTCCGCTTTTTGGGCCGCTTTGAAAAGCCGGGGGTCGTGGTGTCGGACGTGGAGATGTCGGCCAAGGGGATGAACGGCATTGCCTTCTGCGAGGGGTTACAGAATCCGTTGATCCAAAAGATTCTCGTGTCGGGGGCGTTGTTGGAGAATCAGGCGATCGAGGCGTTGAGCGAAGGAAAGGTGCATCAAGTCATTTCGAAGAACACGGCGGATCTTGCCGGAGCGATCAACGCGGCGCTGGACCGGGCCTATTGGCGGTACTTCACCGAGTTGGGCAAGGCGTTGTACGGGGCGGGGTCGCCTTACAGTCCCGATAGCGCGGCGTTGGATCCACATTGTTTGAAGTTGTTGCGCCAAGAGATGGACCGGTGTAGCGCGGTGGAGCACATCATGCTGGACCCGCGCGGGACGTTTGCGTTGATCGACGCGAGCGGCAAGACGTTCTTGCTGTTCGTGCGCACGGGCGGGCAGCTGCGGCGAGATGTGGAGTTGCCACAAGCGAGGTCGGCCGACTCAGCGGTGCTTGAGGATCTGCGTGCGTGCAAGAGGATGGTGTGCCACTGTGATCCGGACAACACGCGGCTGCCGGAAGGGTCGGAGTGGAGGGGGATTGCTCGTCCCATCCGCTTGTTCCAGGGGAATCAACCGCTGTACTACACGTGCATCGCGGTGGCGGAGGTCCGAGGGATTGACCGCAAGCGTCTCGTTCCGTTCGGCAGGTACGAACAACCACAGCGGGCCACGGGCTACCACGAGTATCGGCCGCGTTAGTATCGCGGATTACGGGATTTGTACGGATGGTCGGAGAGCGGAAAAAAACCGCCCGTCGGTCCCCCCTTCCCGTGGAAGAGGACCGACGAACGGGGGAAAGGGAACCCTCTTGCTGTTGGCAAACGTGTTATCGGGGGGTTTTCGTACTATGAGATTCCCTTTCCCTTTGACCTTGAGAACCTAGGCCGCGGGTTGAAGCCAGCGGCGTCGAAGCCC
>JBCCEG010000289.1:0-2526 GCA_039030455.1 Myxococcota bacterium
AGGGCGGGGGGATAAAGAGCGGAGGGGAGCGAGTAGTCGAGTGGGCCGGGGCCGGGGCCGGGGGGTCGGGTTTCGCCTTCGGCGAACGAGGGCTTGCCCGGCTCCGCGTTCCCCCGAAGGGGGAACCGGAGGACGCGGAGTTGTTTACTGCGATTCCCCGTCTCTCAGGCGTAGCCTGGTCGTTCTCCCAGCGCTTGCCGCCGTAGGTCGCGAAGCAGCCCGCGGGGCCGGAGAGACCCGTATCGACCGAAGGCGGCAAGCGCTGGGAGACCCGCTCTCCGGTGTTGCGGTCCAGCGCGCAGAGGTGCCGGCCAACGTGAACCACATTCGTGCCTTCGGCACCGAAACGAAATTTCCGCTCTCAAAAGTACTCTAAGTTTTCCATGCAAGCCGTATGCAGTGAGAATTGCATGTACGGTTACGAGGGAGGGAATTGGCTCGAAGACGTGGCCTCCGACTCTATTGATTTAATCGCCGAAAAGGTTTTCAATTTTGGCTATAAGGTGTCCTTTCAAACAATAGATAAAGGGTTGCTCGAAGTTTGTGGACCCGCGGGTGTTTCAAAAACTATTCATGAGTTGGGCGACCGTAAGATGCTTGTACAGATGCCGTTTTTAACGGACACCAGAGCCTGTCTGGCAGCAACCCTCGTCCAATCCTCGGTGGTCCGATGGAGGTGCGGAGGATTAATGCTGTTTCCTGGTGAGTGCACTTGACTAACCTACGCTGGCGCAAGACCCTGCAGGGACTAGAGCATGTCATGAAAATGCCCTCCGGTCCTGGCGCTTGCGCACCAGTACGCGGAGTGGGCGCCGCACAGCCTCACGTGGAGGCAAACGGGTTATTCGTGAACGCGAGCTGCCGCAAAGCCCTTTGACTGTACCGCGGCGATTTTTCTTCATAAAAAGACCGACGCCGGCAGGCTACGCCTGAGACCCCCCCGACCGGTTGGTAAACTCACAATCTGGATCCAGAGACCGGGGGGGCCTTACCATAAATCTGTGGTACAAGCAGCAGAAGCACGCGCAAAATAAAGGCCTTTAACCCGGGTCATAGAGCGACCATTGCTGGTGAAGCTCCGCGGAGGATGTATGCCCGCGTCTCCCTTAAGGAAGTCGTCGGCAGTTTACTGTACAAGCATAATTGGCAAACCCAAGCCGAGTGCTGCGCGGAAGACATGGTGCCCAGAGTGTGTATTATGCACCAAAAGCGCTCTCGGGGACTGCGTACATATGGTTTTGGGGACGGAGGCTCCAAAGTACTTGTGGGAAGGGGGATAAGCCGGTAGGATACCGTAGGCCCGGGTGCCCCCAAGCAAAGCCAAGCAAAGCATTTTTGAAGGGGCTTCGCCCTCCATTTGGCGGCCGGCGAAGCCGGAAACCGATCCCTTGCCGGCCTATATTGGCGGCTGTTTTTGTATTAACTCGTCAAAGCTTGGTGGGGAATCGATCTGTCTGTTGTGGGGCGGCTATTGGACGACTGAGAGCCGACGGCTCACGGCGGCGCGACGCGCCGTCTTTTGGTATTACGTCGAAACAGCAAAGCGCCCAACAAGGGAACAAGCGGCGATTCCGTTTCACAATATCCCCGGAGTTGGAGAGCCGCGTGACGGGCGACCGTCTCGCGCGGTTCGGCGAGAGCTTTAGTAACCTTACCTTTTGTGACACATAGCGTAATTGGTTTGCATCTACAGCCCTCCGGTCCACTCGCTCGCCTTTTGCTCCCCTCCGGTCCGACCGTACTGTTGCCCTTTGGTGACAGGAGTACGGGTCTCCGGCTTCGCCGGCAGGGGGTCGCGAGCAAAAGCAGACCGTCGCTCGTGGACCGGAGTACAAGCAGTTGCGCACACTATCACTATAACGAGCCTGAGCGTCCACGAACGGCGTGAGCAGGCGCGCTTCGGGGTGCATTTTTGGTTTTGTAAGAAACAAAAAACCTCAGTTTTGGCGAACTTTCCACTCCACTATTAAACAAATGCGTATAATTCAGAGTGGTTTTATTTAGTGCGAGGTGTCCATCAAGATGGTTGGCGTCTGCCCCATCAGTCCTACCCACTCACTAGAAGCACACTTTTCCTCCGGGCCGGGGGGTGGTGGTGGGCTAGCAGCCGCCCCTCTCTCCAGTCGGTGCCTCCGTGCGGCGCGACTGGACGCTTTGCGTTTTCTGACTACGGGTCGGCGAAGCCGGCCGACCTTTCAAAGAAACAGAGCGTGCGCAGAGTTCGTTCTGACAAGCCCGTTGCATCAGGCACAGCTTGGCGGAGCCGGCTCGCGGGTTTGCGGCACGCGCTGAAGGCGTGCGCTTCTTTGCTTGATTTTTTTTTTTTTTTAAAAAAAAAAAATGAACGAACGAGGCGTAAGAAAGGTCTCCGACGCGGCTCGTCCTCCAGCGCTTGCCTTTATCCCCCGCCCCGCCAGCGCTTGCGCGCTCGCAAGCTCTTTATCCCCCCGCGCCCTCCGCTCTTTATCCCCCCGCCCTCCCCTCCCGAAGGGGCGGGGTCGGGCCAGGCTACGCCTGAGAGTGGTC
>JBCCEG010000290.1:0-2525 GCA_039030455.1 Myxococcota bacterium
GTGAACAACATCCTCTCCCCACCTTGGAGGAATTGCTAGCAAAGTTGGGGCCGGGGAAAAGTACACTAAGCTAGACCTCTCCGGGGGGGCCGGAGGACAGCCGTAGCCTGAGAGCGGAGGGCCAGGCTACGTGAGAGGGTCGTCGCGCAAGCGCTGGCGGGCGGCGCGCTTGCGCGCGCAAACCACTCGCGTGTTCTTCGAACACAAGGCTACGTGAGAGGGTCGTCGCGCAAGCGCTGGAGGAAAGGGGAGAAGTGGACCGCAATTACGACACCGAGGCGTGCCAGCGCGCAAGCCGGGCTACGGGGCACCTTAATGACTAAGCACGGGTAGTACCCTGTTCTGCTGTGCCTTTAAGTTCATGAGCGGTGACGGCGCACCCGTTGCAAATGAGTTTTTGGGGAGCGACTGTCATTACTAGTTTGGCTAGTGCAATACCGATCGTCGGTGAGAATATAGTGACTTGGTTATGGGGCGGATTTTCTGTGATTATATAAACAACCAGCGCGATGTGGGTCGCGCAAGGCAATTGCAGCAATTATTTGAAAAAATGATGTGTAAACTCGCCTCGATGCGTGAAAATCTCATATGCACCCTGGGGTTCTTGTTGCGCGCACGAGTGCTACGCGTCTCCCCGCGCCTTCGGGGACCCTAGCGCTGCGCTCCCCTCTTTGTCCCCCCCGGCGGGGGGGACAAAGAGCACAAAGAGCCGGCGGTTGGGGCCGCTCCGCGTACTGTTGCCTTTCGGTGACAGCACCGGAGGGGGTTGTTGAAAACAAGCAAATTGGGTTTACCAAAAGGCTTTTGCGTGCTACGCACCCCCTTCCCTGTTTACGGCCGTAAACAATCACGGTTTCCCGAGCGACGGTCTCGCGCAAGCGCGGAGCGAGGCTTTTTCTTCAAAAAGCGCAGCCCTGCGACCGCTCCCCCCTCACTACGTTCTGGGTTTCGAAGAACACACTCCAGCGCTTGCGCGACGACCCTCTCACGTAGCCTTGTGTTCGAAGGGCGTCCACTTTGTGGACTGCACTCCCCTGCTCGCCGGCGTAGCCGGCGAGGGCGGGTTCCTTCGGAAAGGGGTGGGGGCGGGGGGGATAAAGGCAAGCGCTCGAGTGGTCGGGGGGGATAAAGGCAAGCGCGCACCCACAAAAACTCGAGTGTGCTTCGCCCAGTGCATTGCGCGCCTACGGTTCCTTTATAAAGAGCCAAGTAACGTCAGTTATTCTGTGGTAGTGCAACGGTTAACCACAAAATCGATATCGGATCATCCATATGATAGGATCCTGCAAATCTGAAAGCTATCCAACAAGAGACTCGCAATTCCCTGGAAAGGGCGCCGCCCTCGGGTGCTTCGAAACAAGCACTAAGCACCCCTTTTCACAAATATAGTAGTCGAAAGATGCCCAACAGCGATACCGGTGAACCACTTTCATTACGACACGGCCAGTTCATTCATCGGGATTGCAGCTTCGCTGCGTTCGGAGTGGCTTGCTGAACAGCACACAACGATACTGCGTCGACCCTGATACGTGGCGCGGCATTGGGCGCAGCCTTGGGGCGAGGATGCAAAGGTGAGGTTTTGGCGACGCCACCAATGATCGTTGCCCACCGCGCGCGCTTCACTTCACCTCTGGGTTTGCGAGCGAGCGTAGCGAGCGAGCAAACAACAGAGCGAACGGACGCGCTTGCTCTTCCCGGTCTCAGGCGTAGCCTGGCGGGGCCCCAAAATACAAAAGAGGGCGTCCCCCGCTCGCCGAACGTAGTGAGGCGAGCGCACCGGAAGAGCGCAGCGAGTTGCAACATGTTGACCTTGATAGAATAGAGTAGCATTTTATAGTCGAGTGAGCTGCAGGCTTGTAGTACAGCACTTCAGTAGTTCACATACTTGAATCGGACAATACCTCGGGGGAGCTGCGCTTGGGAATTGACGGTACCGCCGCCCCCCATATAGAGTACTACCGTACCCCTTCACTACGTTCGGGGTACTACAAAGCGCGCCTTCGGCGCAACGACTATCTTGGGCGCGCTTGCGCGCGATAGTGCACCGTTCTGGCGAATTGGTGGGTGGAACACGCGCTCGGTGCTATTGCGGCTTCCCCGTTTTTGAAGAAAAGGTCTCCCGCGCTTGCGCGAGAAGGGGCTGGCGCCGCCGCTCTATGGGTTTACCATTCGTTTCTTACGCCTCCCCGGGTTCGCCGGCGGTGGCCGCTGGGCGCGCTTCACTTCCCCTTCCCCTTCCTGTTTGCTTGCTCGCTGCGCTCGCAAGCCCATTCCCCTCTTCGATGGGAAGCGGAAGCGGAACGGACGCGCTTACTCTTCCCGGTCTCAGGCGTAGCCTGGCGGGGTCGCACGTGCTTGCGTGCGGTAAAGCAAACACCAGCCCGGAAGAGCAAGCGGGCGGCGAAGTGCGGGTCCCCGAAGGGGCGTCGCGCAACAACAAACAACTACACGATGATATTGAGGCGGGCGGGCAGGCGGCAGGAAGAGATGGATGGAGAGATGGAGGGAGAGAGGCTGCAGGGAGA
>JBCCEG010000291.1:0-2521 GCA_039030455.1 Myxococcota bacterium
GCCTTTATCCCCCCCGACCGTCGCGAAGCTGCCGGCGGAGCCGGAGAGACCCGACCGCCGGCTCTTTGTGCTCTTTATCCCCCCCGGCTTCGGGGATAAAGAGGGGAGCGCAGCGCTAGGGTCCCCGAAGGCGCGGGGGGAGGCGGAGTGGAGCGGACCGGAGGGCGGGCAACGGCGCCTTCTTTGGTTCTTTGGTTTGTTATTAACAGATGAACGAACGAGAACGGCCGGCGAAGCCGGAGACAATAGCGGCCTTCGGCCGTTTACCACCCCCGAAGCCGACGCGCAATTGCTACGCGCAAACTCGGTTGGGGCAGGCCCAGTAGTCGTACGTCGGTACCCAGGGGGATCTTGCTATTTTTCGCACCTTGCGCTTGCCGTTGCAATGGAAGGGCTCGTGATTGCAGCTTCGCTGCGACTTGCGAAGCAGTGGGTACTCGTTGCTCCCGCGACTATAAGAAGTCGCCGAACGTATTGTCGTGCTACGGAGTTCTAGGTCTCCGGCTCCGCCGGGCTAGGTGCGGCGCGCAGGCACAAACCAAAAGACAAGACAATTGCGCGCCTTGCAGGCGCGAGACCGATTGTGCCTTACCACCCAGGCCGGTTCGCGCGTGCCGGTCTTTATCCCCCCACGGCGCTTCGCCGCACCGGAAGAGCACATATACCGCTAGTGACGAGTAAGCTGCGCCCAACCGTCAAACCACGGAGTACACGAAATTATTGGGCACCTTATAACGATCCAACCCTAAAACAAGCACCCTTACCCGCCCGAGGGAACTTTTGTTGCGGTGCGCACTTCCCCGAAAAGTGATTGAATTATCAACAAGATTATGATGTGCTCCGATCAACTATGATAATAGTTGTGCGCACTGCGATTGCCAACTTTAGTGAGATAACGCCACTTTAAATCGCTTTTTTAGTCTTCATTATTTGCTACCTTTTGTGATTGCCGGAGCATCGATTGTTCACATAGCGGCGCTACACCAATACGGTTCCAATAATCCATTAGGAATTAACTCTGGAGTAGACAAAATTGCTTTATACCCATATTTCTTTGTGAAAGATCTGGTCTGTTGGGTCGCTTTTGCAATTCTATTTTCTTTATTTGTATTTTTTTATCCAAATGTAATGGGTTGTCTTTTCACGAACGCCAACCGGGCTTGCGCCAAGGTACTGTTGCGGCAGGACCGCAAGTCTGGGGGGGCGTAAGAAACGTCGCGAGCCACGGTCGCTGCACATCAAGAACCACACGGATGGCCATTCCCGCTAGTAATAGTTGGATATTAAGGCACTATATGCTGGAATCCCCGCTTGTATCACCCCAGGGCGCTTGACCAAGCGACCCGGACCAAGAAGAATCCAAAGACGCGAGTGCGTAGCGGTGCCTCCGCTCTTTGTCCCCCCCCCCGCGCCTTCGGGGACCCTAGCGCTGCGCTCCGCTCTCAGGCGTAGCCTGGCCGCCCCTCCGGTCCACTCCGTGGACGCGGAGTACTCCAGCGCTTGCGCGACTCCCGCCCCTCCCGAAGTTGTGCCGGCTTCGCCGGCACCCATCCCCTCCCCGCCCCTCCGCTCGCGCTCGCAGGGCGCGAGTGGTCGGGTTTCGCCTTCGGCGAACGGGGTTGGGGCGGGGGGACCGGACCGGAGGACCGGAGGACCGGAGGACCGGAGGACCGGAGGACCGGAGGGGAGCGAGCAGTAGGGTCCCCGAAGGGGCGCGCTTCGCGACCGAAGGCGCGGGTCCCTCCGGTGCTTTAGCTTGCGCACCGAACGAAGTGAGGTGCGCAAGCTAAAGCACGCGGAGCGCGACGCTTCGCGACCGAAGGCGGCAAGCGCTGGCGGGAAAGTGCAGTCCACTTTGTGGACGCCCAACACTCGCTCAGGCTACGCCTGGGGGGCGAGGGAGTCGCGCAAGCGCTGGAGTACTCCGCGTCCACGGAGTGGACCGGAGGGGCGGCCAGGCTACGCCTGAGAGTGGCGGGAAGCGCAGCGGGGTTCAGGGAAGCGCAAGCGCGGGTCGGCACACTGCAAGGCGCGAGGAAGCCGGAGACAACCGTGCCTACGGTGCCGGTCTCTTGAAAAAGGAGACCGCGCTTGCGCGAGAAGTGGGCTGCTCAGCTGCTTTTATGCTTCGACGGAGAAGTTGCTACCAAGATGCGCGCCACTTTTCGGCAAGAGCGCGCGCACCTTTCCCTCGCCGAATCTCGTTAAGAATCGGCGATTTATCTTGAAGCGCGCCCTTATTCATTTCGATCCTTGGGGCGAACTATTACCACACTCGGGCTCTGATTGTGCCGAAGGCACGAACGGTGGTAAGTCACTTCCTCCGGGTCGTTGCAGCTTCTTCCCCTCCGGGGACGCCGACCCCTCCGGTCCAGCGCTTGCCTTTATCCCCCCCGACCGTCGCGAAGCTGCCGGCGGAGCCGGAGAGACCCGACCGCCGGCTCTTTGTGCTCTTTATCCCCCCCGGCTTCGGGGATAAAGAGGGGAGCGCAGCGCTAGGGTCCCCGAAGGCGCGGGGGGA
>JBCCEG010000292.1:0-2519 GCA_039030455.1 Myxococcota bacterium
CGGTTTTTTTTGAGCCGATTTCCCCGAATTACGGTTTTTTTTGAGCCGATTTCCCCGAATTACGGTTTTTTTTGAGGCGAAAACCGGCGCTTGCCGCCGCGAGGGCTAAACTGCCGTCAAAAAGCTTTTCAAGAGGCTACGACCGCCGCCTTTCCTTGCTCTTGTGAGGATTCCCCTTGCGGCGGCGGGGCCGGAACACGTTTTGCCATGAGAATGTAGTCGCCGCAGTCGTCGGATAGACGCAAACGCATTTGCAAGCGATAAGCCCCTTTACAAACGGCTTGTCCTTCCAACGCCGCCAAAGCATCCTCAATCTTTTCTTTCCTCTTGTTCTTGTACTTGTAAGAACGAAGGCCCAGGCGGGACAACAAGCTGACAAAGCCGATGGTAAATACGTCTTGCGCGGTCAGTTCGGTATCCAACAGGCTGTAGAGTGCCGTTGTGACGGCATCACGCGGCACCCCCGAGGCCGACAGGGCCCGTGGGAGTTTGACACGCTCGGCCTGGAGAATGTAATCGCTCCGGTCGTTAGAAGGTCGTAAATAGATTTGCAAACGGTAGGCCCCGCCACGGATGACTTCCCCGTGCAACACCGCCAAGGCGCTCTCGACCTTTTGTTTCCTTTTGCTCTTGTACTTGTAGGGACGAATGCCCAGCTTGGCGAACAGGTTGACAAGGCTGATGGTGACCATCTCCTGGGTCATCAGCTCGGTATCCAACAGGCTGTAGAGTGCCCTTGAGATAGCATTGTGCCGCCGTTCCGTTGCCGTGGCTTGAACGCGCTTGGCCTGCAGAATGTAATCGCTCCGGTCACTAGACGGTCGTAGATAGACTTGCAAGCGGTAGACCCCGCCGCAGATCACTTCCCCGTGCAACATCTCAACGGCACGCTCGATCTTCTCTTTCCTCTTGCTCTTGCTGTCGTAAGGACAAAGGCCCAGCTCGGCGAACAGGTTGACAAGACTGACGTTGTACATCTCCTTGGTAATCAGCTCGGTATCCAACAGGCTGTAGAGCGCCCTTGAGATAGCATCGTGCCGCCCGCGCCGCCTGATTCCTCCTAGCTCTTTGTAGGTCTTGAGAGAGAATTCCTTAACGTGGCCGTGTAGAAAGCATTCCGTGGCGAAGGCGGAAACTTGGATGTAGACGCGGCCGGTGCCCTTGGTACCCGTTGTCGGCCCGCTTTCGCCTTTCTTCCTCTTACCGCGAACGCGCCACTCTACCTCGCCAAAAATCCTAAACTCCAGTTCCGCCACAATGCCGTTTCTGGTGTATGCGTTCTCAATCGTGATGGGAATGGTGGCAAGCTCCCTAACAAGCGTTCGGACGCGGTTATAACTCTCACGCGAGGTGCTGTTGCAAACGCTTGTGACAAGTTGATGAGGGGTGACGGCGATAAAAGCACGCGGGCGACCGTCACTCTCGGTGATTCTCTTGCCGCTTTGCGCCCAGAGGTGAAAGACCTCATACATCACCGCTTGGTGGCTTTGCGTCAAAACGCCAAATGTATCGAGGCTCCCCTTGCCGCGCCCAATCGAAACGGTTTGCGTGAGGACCTCTCCATCGGAGTTTTTGATTTGCCGTTCGTACTTGCGATACCGCTTTGGGAAAGAGCCCACGACAAAAAGACGGTTCCTGTCAACCGTAAGGGCCGTCTTGATGTTCCCGGGAGTCCGTGAAGGTGTCAGGGTATCGCAAAAGCCCAGTTGTAATTGTCTTTTTTCGTCTAACGCTTCCTTGCGTAATCGCTCTTTTCTTTCCTCCTCTTCCCGACGCAGACCACTTTCCGCGATACGTTTAAATATCCTTTGAAAATCGAGACCAAGCTTTTCAAAATCCTCTCTGCTTATGCGGAGGTATCGAAGCTCGCGATCCTGGATCTCCACGACCGTGGCCGCGACGGCTTCTTTCTTGTCCCTGTTTTCCAGGGCATTCTTAATTTTCTCTTGCAGCGCGGGCCTGAGCTTTGCAAACTTTTCCCTACCGATGCCTAACCGTTGGAGTTCGTGATCGTGGATGTTGATCGCTACGCCTTGCTCTTTAACGGTACCCTGCGCGAGACCTTGAACCGCCTTGCCAACGCCGACACCCGCCTTCGTAACACCCATCCGTCGGAGTTTTTGATCCTGTGCTTCCATGCTTATTGTCGCGCCGGTTCTCCCTCCCTAGTTTGGCTGTGTTTTCCGTAAGCGGCAAAACCACCTCGGCGCGGTGGCTTTGTAAGGCTCGCTTCCTCGATATGTCGTGAACGTTCCTGTCCCCGAAACGCCCGTAGACTTCAAGAGGCGGCGGCCTCCAAGTCCGCGACGGCGGTGGCCTGGGTGTCGCCGCCGCCAAGCTTGAAGAGCAACATCTCTTCCAACAGGGCTAGCCGTTCGTCTTTGGGAAGAGAGTCCCAAAAGTCGGATAGGGTTTCATCGAAGCGCAGCGTGGTCAGCTTGCGATGGTCTGATTTGGGGTCGCCCACCAACGCCTTCCCCTGCCGGTACTCGCTCAACGCCTCGCGGATAAAGTGAGAG
>JBCCEG010000293.1:0-2519 GCA_039030455.1 Myxococcota bacterium
GAGCGCTCATGGCCTGCAGACTCATCGCCCTGGATAAGAAACCAGGTGTGAGGCCGATAGGCATCGGTGAGGTTTTTCGCCGCCTTTTTGCAAAATGCGTCCTGCGGGTGTGCGGTTCGCAAGCAATGGCATTGTGCGGAAACTTCAATCTCTGCGCCGGACTTTCGGCGGGCATGGAAGGAGCAATTCACGCTCTGTGCCAAGTCTGGGAAGCGGCAGGGACCGATAAAGCAGCAGCACAGCCTACGACGGAGGCGGACGGAAATCAAGCAGACAACAACAACTCGGGACAATCGGATTCAAGAACCGCGGAGGCAGACGAAGCCCGAGCGAGCGGAGGAGATATGGAGGAACATGGGGAGCAAGAGGCCCAGGCATCAGCGCCCACCCACAGTCAAGTGTCGACAGACCCCACAGCCATCCTACTTGTGGATGCACGCAACGGCTTCAACGAACTGAACCGTCGCGCAATGCTGTGGACTGTGCGGCACACGTGGGCGGCGGGTGCTCGATTTGCCCTCAACTGCTACCGACACTCGGCGCAGTTGATTGTGAGGAGGCACGGCGGAGAATCGTGCCACCTCTTGCTTTCCAGCGAAGGCGTGACTCAGGGAGATCCGCTTTCGATGATGCTGTATGGACTCGCCCTGGCGCCATTATCGCGCCAGATCAGGGAGGCCACACCGTCGGTTTGTCAATCCTGGTATGCGGATGACTCCGGCATGGGTGGTCCCGCCAGCAAGATCGCGCAATCAATGCGTCTTCTTGCCAGGCACGGGCCTGAGCGCGGATATTTTCCTGAGCCGAGCAAGAGCATCGTGGTGTGTCGGGAAGAGGATCGGGCGGCGGTACAGGATCAGTTGGTGGAGTTTGGTTTTCAGTATACGGAGGGACAGCGCTACCTTGGAGGTTTCATCGGGAAGAAGGAGAGGATGGAGGAGTGGCTGACACCCCAAGTGGACCATTGGAGCAGGGGGGTCACCACACTAGCTAAAGTCGCTAGGCGGTTTCCGCAGACAGCCTATGCTGGTCTCACGCGGTCCTTTCAGAATGAATGGGCCTTTGTGCAGCGGGTCACACCATCCGACGATGGTGACGGCTCATCGGGCCAGGCATACGCGCCGATCGAAGGGCGAATTCGATCGGAGTTCATCCCCTCCCTACTAGGGGATGACACTGCGCCTAGCGATGTGGAACGACGACATTACTCTTTGTCAGTCAAACAGGGTGGACTTGGGATTCCTAACCCCGTCCACCAAGCTGCTCGAAACCACGCAGCATCGGTTAGCTGCACGGAGGTCCTGACGACCTCCCTGGTTCGGGGCGTCGCGCTACCAACAACAAGCCACAGCGACTCAGTCCAAGAAGCTCGTGGCGCTAGCAAAACGGCGACCCGCGAGAGAGAAAAATTGGAACGGCAGGCCTTGATCGACGAGATCCCTGAGAAGGCCCGCCTCATCAAAAACGCATCATCCACAGGTGCATGGCTCACAACCGCCCCCAACGCGCAGAACGGGACACTACTTTCCGCAGAAGAGTTCAGAGACAATGCGAGGCTCAGGTTTGGAAAAAAGTTACAGTTTCTACCAGAGAAATGTGACGGATGTGGCGCCCCTTTTACACTGTCCCACGCCCTTACGTGTAAGAAAGGAGGCCTCATCACCATCAGGCACAATGACGTGTGCCACGAGTGGCAAACACTCTGCAAGAAGGCAATCAACCCTTCCGCTGTCCGCAACGAACCACAAATCCATGGTTGCGTGACACAAGCCGGGGACAACGCCGACGAGCAGGCCAAGCCAGAGCTGCGCGGGGATGCCTCAGTCTGGGGCTTTTGGAAACGGGGCAACATGGCCATTTTTGATGTGCGGATAACGGACACGAATTGTCCGTCGAATCGTAAGACGGAAGCAAGCAAGGTGCTTGCCCGGCATGAAGCTGCCAAAAAGAAGTTGTACTTGGAGGCATGCTTAGCCCGGCGACGATCGTTCACCCCTCTGGTGTTCTCCGTCGACGGCATGATGGGGACGGAGACCAACGCTGCGGTCAAGCAGCTGGCCTCCCTCCTATCCGCTAAATTGAGCACCCCATACTCGGTAACATGTGGGTTCGTTCGCTCACGCCTTTCGATGGCTTTAGCCCGGGGAACATCACTTTGTCTCCGAGGCACCCGAGACCCGAACGACCGGCGTCCAGCGCTCCAACTGGACAACGGCGCGGGCCTCGCCCTCCACTGTGAAACACAGTAGCTTGACTCACTTCCCCGCCAAGCGCACCTCACGTCGTCCCACCCCACACCTTCTCACATCCACGCGCACGCGTATGCGCGCACGCCTCGCGAGAAATACAGTTATGCGCCCACCAATCAGGCACGCGCTTTCCCCTCCGTCTTCCGGTAAATACGGGAGACTTCCGTATTTTTGCAGCCGAAATTGGGAGCTAAATTTGTTATTACTGGTTTCCTAATGTTCTCCTGTGGCTTATTAGTTAGATCTGGCTGAGCTGAGCTCAAATACGGC
>JBCCEG010000294.1:0-2512 GCA_039030455.1 Myxococcota bacterium
AGCGAAGCGAAAACTTTTTGGGGCAAAAGCCGGGGGTCCCCGCAAAGTACCGGAGCGACAGCGAGGACAGGGCCCCGAAAAAGTATCGCAGCGAAGCGAGAACTTTTTTGGGAAAAGGACACTTTGTGGGGCAAAGCGAAGCGAAAACTTTTTGGGGTTGGATCCCTCTGATCCGCGGTAAAAGGGCGGTCGGCCATAAAATCCAGGTGGTGTGCGGGTGAAAAAGGGGTGTTGACTAATCTAAAGTCTGACTTTAGATTAGTCAGGCATGCGCCAAGACTTCGTTCACCGCACGCTCGCGAGCGCCGTCCGAGAGATCGGCAAACGCTTCGGCGTGGTGTTGGTCACCGGACCGCGACAGGTGGGGAAGACCACGCTGTTGCAGCGGATACGCCCCAAGGGCCGCACCTACGTAACGCTGGACGACACGACGGCCAAGGCGTTGGCCAGAAAAGACCCGGCCGGGTTTTTGCAGCGGTACGAGCCCCCCGTGCTCATCGACGAAGTGCAATACGCGCCCCAGCTGTTCCCCCACATTAAGATGGCGGTGGACCAAACGCGCAAGCCCGGGCTGTTTTGGCTCACCGGCTCGCAGCAGTTTGGGATGATGCGGCACGTCTCCGAATCGCTTGCCGGACGCGTGGCCGTGGTGAAGTTGCTGGGATTCTCGGCGTTTGAAGAAGCCGGCAAGGCTCGCCAAGCCATCCCTTTTTTACCCACGCTCCGTCAGTTGCAACGCAGGGCAAAGGCGACCAAGCCGTGTTCGATGATGCCGCTATACCGCAAAATATGGCGCGGCTCTTTCCCCTTTGCCGCGGGGGCCGATCGGGAGCACGACCTCGAACGGTTTTTCTCTTCTTACACGGCCACGTATTTGCAGCGGGATGTGCGCGACTACGCCCAAATTCACAACACGACCCGCTTTTTCACCTTTTTGCGCATGGCCGGGGCACGCTCGGGGCAGCTGGTCAATTACGCCGACTTCGCGCGCGACCTGGGCGTGAGCCAGCCCACCGTTAAATCGTGGCTGGCCGTGCTGCAAGCCTGCGGCTTGGTGTATTTGCTGCGGCCTTATTTCACCAGCCGGTCCAAGCGCCTGCTCAAAACCCCCAAGCTGTACTTTTTGGATACGGGCCTGTGCGCCCACCTGGCCGGTTGGTCTAGCCCGCGCGTGTTGGAGCGCGGCGCCATGGCCGGACCGATTTTAGAGACATACGTGGTCACCGAAATTCTCAAGTCCTATTGGCACAACGGCCGCGAGCCCCGCATCTTTTTTTACCGCGACAAAGAGAAGCGGGAGATCGATGTGATTTTGGAGGAAAACGGCACTCTCTACCCCATCGAGATCAAAAAGACCGCCACGCCCCACCCCCGTGACACGCGGCATTTCGCCGTGTTGGATCGGCTCGGCGTGCCCGTGGGACCGGGCGGTTTGGTGTGTTTGCGGCAAAGCCACGTTCCACTCGCGCCCAACGTCCACGCCGTGCCGGTTGGGTATTTGTAATCCGCGCGCGTGTTATACTGGCAGTGAGAGGCTAAATGGGAGTACGGTGGCGATGGCACAAAAAAACATAGGGAAAGCTGATTTTTTCCAGATGATTCAGCAAGCCGGCTTGAACAAACAGCGAGTCGCCGTTTATCAACAAGGCAGGGCAGTTGCCTACGTGGTCCCGATCGAGGATGTGCAAACCCTGCAACGTTTGGAAGACCGGCTAGACGGTGCCGAGTGCGAGCGCATCTTGCGCCGAGTGCGGGAAGGAAAAGAAAAAGTGCTCTCTTGGGAACAAGCTAAATCGCGGCTATAGGTGTTCTATACAGTCGAAATCACCGCGAGTGCGACCAAGCAATTGCGGCGGCTGCCCAAGCGTGACAGCAACCGACTTCGCCAAGCCGTTGAGCAGTTGCAAGCAGGCCTCACCCCTTCCTGCCGCAAGTTATCCGGTTACGCTAATCTTTATCGTTTGCGCGTCGGTGTGTACCGCGCGCTGTTCGCGATGGAACACGAAAAACTGAGAATTCTCGTTTTCCAAGTGGGTCACCGCAAGGAAATCTACCGCTCCATCCAGTTTCCATAAAGCCTCCCGCGCCTAAATCCCTGCTTGGGTTGCAATCAGTGTCACCTATGGTAGGGTGTAAAAGGTTTACTCGCCTCTAACCCTTCGATGCAAAGTCGGGGGGGGGGGTGACTATACACCTATAAAGGAGAGGAGAGAAGCGATGAAGGATATACGGAAAGCGAGATGGTTGGCCGGTTGCGGCTTTGTGGGATTGCTGTGCGTGAGTTGTGGTGTCGGGACACCGAAGTCCCCAACCGGAACGGAGTCGGGTTTGGAGGATCAGCAAAATCAAGAACCGGGCAAGGGCAACGCCGGTCTTGGCGGCAATGCGGCCAAGGCGGGGGCGTTGCCCAAGGCGTGCGGGGACATCACGGACGAGTCGTTTTCCGACAACACCGGCGTCTTTGGTTATGTGGACGGCACGTGCCAAGAGAAGTCGGGACTCTCTGACAAGG
>JBCCEG010000295.1:0-2508 GCA_039030455.1 Myxococcota bacterium
AATAGCGGAACACAGATGCTTAGCGAAGTCAGCGGGTCTTATAATGTTAGTGAAGAAAGCAGCGACAACGATGATGATGATGACAAAGAAGAATTTAATGAAGAAAGCAACACGAACTCAGACATCCGGGTAGAGTTGTTTGGGGAACTAACAACTCGATCAGAGTTGTACCAAGCCGCATGGGACGACAATAAAGAAGGCGTTATCGCTGCACTGGAAGATGACAATGTCGACGTCAACAAAGTGTGCACCGAGAAAGGAGCCACACTGCTGCACCTAGCGGTGTTTCATGGGAACGTTGAGTTCGCGCAAGCCTTGATCGACCAAGGCGCGGACAAAAACGCCGCCGATAAAGATGGTTGGACTGCTTTGCACCTAGCGGCGGATTCACTGTCCGAACATGACCCACAAATCGTACAAGCACTGATCGACAAAGGCGCGAACATAAATGCCGTCGATGAGGACGGTTGGACTGCCCTACACGTGGCGGCGCAGAATGAATCCGAACACGCCCTGCAAATTGTGCAAGCACTGCTAGACGCAGGCGTGGAAAAAAAGGTGAAGATAGACCCTGATGAGGACGGTTGGACTGCTTTGCACCTAGCGGCGGATTCACTGTCCGAACATGCCCCACGAATCGTGCAAGCACTGATCACCGCAGGCGCGGACAAAAATGCTATCACCAAAGACGACCGAACCGCCCTGCACCTGGCGGCGCAGAATGAATCCAAACACGCCCCACAAATCGTGCAGGCACTGCTCAAAGAGGGCGCGGACACGACGATCAGGGACAAAAACGGCCGAACCGCGCTAGAGTTGGCGAAGGCGAATAACAATGAAGCAGTGGTCGAATTGCTAGAGGACGACAATGACGACAATATCATTATTTTAGACAGCGACGATAACAACGATGAAGACGGCGATAACGATGAAGATAACGCTAGCTGCATTAGCCCTAATTATGTCATGGTGGAACAATCCTCGCGCTGAGAGCTCCCGATTCGGCTATGCTGTAACGGCGGGTCAAAACCGCAGTGGGAGTGAAGGAGCATGGCGGCTGGTCAAGCCGAGAGCGGGGGCGACGCTTATCAACGCTGGCAACGGGTGGCGCGGAGCGGCACGGTGCCGCTCGTGCTCGCGTTGGGTGGCCCCGAGCGGGCCTTGGTGGACGATGCGTTGGCGTGGGCGCGGCAACACGCCCTAAGCCCCCGGGCGCGTGATTTTAACTGGGATCGCCTGGCGGCAGGAGAAGGCCTAAACCTGGATCGCGTGGTGGCAACCGCCCGCACGTTGCCCGTGCTGGCCGACACCAGGCTGGTTGAAGTGCGCGACGCCGAGGAGCTCAAAGCCGCCGACACGGCCCTGTTGCGTGATTATCTGACCCGCCCCTCCCCGCGCACTCGCCTGCTGCTGATCTTTGGCGCGACGGTGGCCAAAAATCCCCTGTGGGGGGTTTTGCAAAAGGCAGGCTGTGCCTTTGCCTTTGCCCATCCGCAACCCTGGCACATGCCGGGCTGGGTCCGACAGCGCGCGCAACGGCTGGGGGTAGCGGTGACCGAGGCGGGGGCGCAAGCCCTGGCCGAGGCTGTTGGCGCCGATCTTCTTCTTGTGGATCGGGCGCTAGAGCGGCTGGCGTTGGAGTCTGATTTGGTGACACCCGACAACGTAGCCCGCTGCGTGGCCCAAGTGCCGCTGGATAACGTGTTCGCGCTGAGCCGGGCCGTGGCCGAAGGCAACGTCGCGCGCGCCTTGGCGTGTTTGAGTCGGTTGCCGCGAGGGCCCGACGTCCCTTTGCGGCTGTTGGGCGTTTGGGCGTGGCAACTGCGCCAGATTGTGGCGGCGCGCACTGTGTTGCAACAGGGGGGAGACGCGCATGCCGTGGGCAAACAGCTGCGTCTTTCGGGAACTCGGTTGCGGGCATGCGTTGCCATGGCTCAAACAGGCACTCTGGCGGGACATTGTGCTCGTCTGTGCTACTTGCGAGTGCTAGACGAAGCCCTCAAAACTTCTCAGGTGCCGGCATGGCTGCAACTGCAGCGCGCCGTTTTGGCGCTGTGCGCCGCCAAAACCGCTGCTTCTCGGCGTTCGGCGGCGGGGTAGAGCGGCACCGCGCTCCTCAATTGTCATTCGGCACGAGCGCAGCGAGGAAGGATCCCGCCATCTGTCGAAACGTGGGGAGATTCTTCGTGCTTCGCACTCAGGATGACAGAAGGAACACTCAAAATGACAGGAGGAACGCCTCACTTTGTCATCCGGCACGAGCGAAGTGAGGAAGGATCTCCCTGCGTGGCGGCACCCTCTTTTTGTCATCCCCGCGAAAGATATAAGCGGGGATCCATTCTGTGCAACTTCCTATTGCACAGGGGTGACAGGGTAAAGTGTCATTCCTGCCCACCCTGTCATCCCTGCGAAAGGGGCCTTCCAAAAAGGTCCCCGCGCTGCTTTTCCGATGAAAAGTTGGCGAAATGCCCCAAAATGGATCCCTGCCCCTGCTCGGGGGCAGGGGTG
>JBCCEG010000296.1:0-2504 GCA_039030455.1 Myxococcota bacterium
ATCGAAAACTCGGAGCTCGCTTACATAACGGTACTACCTCGGTTTGCACGCTCCACGTCACCCTTGACTGGGTTGCAAGCGCGCGCCAATCGAGCGGGGATGACGACCAATGAGAGGGCCAGGATCCCCCAAGGTCGGCCACGTGGACGGCTCCCCCCTAACCGCCACCCTAACGGAGCGTACAAGTGCAGCGCGCTCCCGCCACATGGTCATTATTCGCTTTGACCAGCCGGCCGGGCAGCGAGGGAGGCAGCAACAGCGGAGGGATCGGATGGAGCGGCGCGCGACGAGGTAAGCAAGCCAGGAAACAAACCAAAAAACACACAAACCACTGCCGAATCCCTAGCGACCAGTCCCTAGCACCCAGTCCCTAGTACCCAGTCAATAGCACCGAATCACTTGCAATCTGACGCTTGTTTTTGGATATGTAGGCGGGCGGATCGCTTCCGGAGGCGCTCCGCCTGGTCTCCGCTCGCCTTGGCCAGAGGCGGAGCGCCGGACCACCCCTGGAGCACGGCAAGAGAGCCCGTGTCGGGCTTGGCGGAGCGTTGATGCTCGTGGCGGGGCTGGTCAAACATTTGTTGACCGCCGCCTGGGCGCCCCAATCGGCGGTGGTCAGGACAAGGGACGCGCGCCGCGCGTCTTGGGGGGATGATAAAGCCCTCTGCTTGATGGCCAGCCGGCCGAGCAAGCGGAAAGTGAAGGGAGCGGCGTTGGGGAGCGATCCAAGTCGTCACGCTGGTGGATTCCCCTTTGACGCGTGCGTCACTCCAGGGCGTGCCTGGCTGGTCGGTCCCCCGCTTTGTCCGTCGTCCCGGGATGCTTGACCCGTTCGAATCGGGTGCGGACTTGTTGTGGCGACGAGCAATAGGGTGAGGGAGCGCTGGGCGTCGATTCCAGCCGCTCATCGGAGGGCGCGGCCTTGCTGACCCACCGCTGGAGTCGTCATCCAGCCGGGTCCCACCATAAACCGGAGTACCGGGCTGGCTTGGCATTGGGGTGCTGGCGAGCGAGTGAGCGCCATGGTCCAGCCGGAGGGGAGTGTACCAATCCCTGGGTGGCTTTTGGATTGGGCCACCAGCGGGCCAGCCGTGTTTGAATTGGTTTTACACGGTCAGGGGTGGTCAAAACACGTCACTCCAGAGCCCCATACTCCGTGCTCGACTCGTGCTCTCTCGCGTTCTTTACCGCTCCTGACCGTGTTGGACTTGCGTGCTTCTTGGTACGCTTAAGCACCATATCCTTACACATTTCGACTGGAGTTTGAATGCATCCATAGCCACACCGACCAGCACCAAGCGTGGAGCTCCACATTTGGGACGGCACCAGCCGAACAACACCCTCACATGCACCCCATGACTCGTGCATCCTCATCAATTATTCCCACACAATCATACGTGCTCATCGTGATCAACACCAGCCTGATTTAAGGAAGAAAACACCCTCCAAAACAAACAATATACATGCATACACACTCATCCATCCAAGCGCTAATGCTCCACATTTTAGCCCGCTCAATTACGCAAAACCCCACGCTCATCGCTCACGATGTTTCCACGTTTACGGTTGCTAAGTCCATGAACCAAACCGAGCTGACATCACCACCACCAGAGCCTCAAATAGCACACAAATATACACGAAATTCAGTACAGTTCCGAGAGCATACTCCTACAAACACGCTCAACGCTATCGAATCACCACAACACTTTATCGTACTCATCAATCATCGTGCTTTGTATATCTGTTAGTACGCCTTTATATGCTTCATTTGTGTCATGTTCATTCATATTACATCTTTTGACCACCAATTACCCGATATATATAAGCCTATATGAGTATAAACGCAATTTATTACACATCATTACCTTACTACCTTAAACACCTTGATACTATCATACCTTAACTACAAATCACACTTTAAAAGAGTTATTAATAAATGTTTTATTCATATGTCAATAAATGCTTCCACCATCGAAAACTCGGACAGTAATGTGAATGTCGCGATTCTACCTCGGTTTCTACGCTCCACGTCACCCTTGACTGGGTCGCAAGCGCGCGCGAATCGAGCGAGAACGACGACCAATGAGAGGGCCAGGATGCCCCAAGGTCGGTCACGTGGACGGCTCACCCCTAACCACCAGCCTAACGGAGCGTACAAGTGCGGCGCGCCCGGCCACATCGTCATTATTCGCTTTGACCAGCCGGCCAGCCAGCGAGGGAGGCAGGGGCGGCGGTGGGAGCGGAGGGAGCGGCGCGCTACGAGGTAAGCAAGCCAGGATACAAACCAAAAAACAAACAAACCACTGCCAAATCCCTAGCACCAGACCCCTAGCACCAGATCCCTAGCACCCAGTCCCTAGTACCCAGTCAATAGCACCGAATCACTTGCAATCTGACGCTTGTTTTTGGATATGCAGGTGGGCGGATCGCTTACGGAGGCGCTCCGCCTGGTCTCCGCTCGCCTTGACCAGAGTCGGAGCGCCGGACCACCCCTGGAGCACGGC
>JBCCEG010000297.1:0-2501 GCA_039030455.1 Myxococcota bacterium
CCCCCCCCCCCCCCCCCCCGGGGGGGGGCCCCCCCCCCCCCCCCACCCGGCCCACACCCCACCCGTTTGTTGCCTGGTTGCCCCCCCCCCGCAGGGGTGAGCGAAGCGAACCAGCGGGGGCTCAAACCAGCCAAGCGAACCGACCTTTAGCAGCTCAGCTGCTAAAGGTGTCGCTGCAAAAGGTGTCCAGCAAACGGTCAAGCGTAAGGGTCGCTGCTAAAGGTCGGGTCCGAAGGACCGATCGAGTTTTCCAGGTGGACTAGCTCACTACGCTCGCTCAGGCCGACCGCCAAAACGTTCGCTCACGGCTAAGCGCAAGCATATTACGTAGTGCAGGTGTAGAGGTTCGTGGGACTGGGTGCTTGTCAAAGGGTGGAAGCGCGAGTTGCTAATCGCCGGGGTGCGTCGGACATTCCCTTCGGGAACGGGCGCCAATCCTAAACACAAGTGAGTCTTGTTCCGCACCCTCTCTGAGAGTTCGTAGATTTTAATTTGCGGTGAGTTATTGGCGCGGTCCCTCGCGGAACATCCTTGGCCCTTCGGGTATGACGACTCTAATTGGTCAAGCTATTGGCTTTTTGTTTGCTCGCAAATGACAATTGCGCTTTTGGCTTGGCCAAACCGCTTTGACCAAGTCGTTTCTGTTTGCGCTACGCACAAACAAATGCGCACACCACTTGGGTTTGGCCAAGCCTTTGTCTGATTGGACATACACAATAGCAGCACCGGTAAACGGGTGCCCAAGCGCCAAGCGGTCGTCATACCCAGCCGTATCGTCATGAAAGTGGTTCACCGGTATCGCCGTTGGGGCATCTTTCGACAACTTTTTCAGAATTTGTGAAAAGGGATGCTTAGTGCTTGGAACGAAGCACCCGAGGGCGGCGCCCTTCTCACGTATCAGCGAGTATCTTGTGGGGATAGCTTTCAGATTTTCGGGGTCCTAGCTCGCCTAGGGTTGTGCTTTATTTTTGCAGCTGAGCTGCGGATCCTCTGGCAACTACCAGCTTTAGCTCTACCAGCACCAGCGTAGGGAACGGTCACACAACCGGTTCGCCCAGGGAACGGTCAAGCGTAAGGGTCGCTGCAAACGGTCAAGCGTAAGGGTCGCTGCTAAAGGTCCAGCCAAAGGGTCGCTGCTAAATGGTCAGCTTCTCTCACCCCAAACCAGCCAAGGGAACCTCACCGCGCTTGGGCACGCCGAAGCAATCGATTTTGTGGTAAACCGTTGCACTACCACAGTATAACTGACGTGACTCGGCTCGTGATAAAGGCACCGCGGCGCCCAAGGGGACACCGCTTTTGCACAACTTTCGACCGCCGGGGGAGTTCCACGAGCCTCGAATAGTGGTAGCCAGCTCGGAAGTGAATACATGGCCCTTGGGCCGCCTATTGTGTAAGCGAACGGTCACCGAACCCGGGGGGACAACCGTGGCGCACCCGTTTACGCAGCTGCTATTGTGGTTGTGTGAGATATTGACTACGTCAACCACAAATGGTGCTTGCTGACCAGGAGCCGAACCAAGTGAGGCTAAGGGCGCTAAACCTCAGCTAAGGGTAACACTCCGGTGAGCGCTCCCTAAAGTCAGCCCCGAATTTCCTTATCACGAACCCTTAGAGTCGCCAAAGCGCAGGATCGCCGAACCAAGTGAGGCGATAAAGCATCGGGGGCGCTTGCCCGCAATGGCCACCCAAATCTCAGCTTGGGGCGTGACCCCCTTATCCATTAAAATGTTTGTGGTTAAAAGACCTTATATTGGAGTTTTCCGTCGCGGCCGGCTCTAAACTCTGCGGCTGGTGTCGGTTGATAACTAGTAAGCGTCTAACGAGCCAGTAACACCCGGGCGAGGCCCAAAAGTAAGATAGCTACGGGTTGGGCTTATTGCTAACGGTCAAGCTAAAGCTGGTTTAGTTTTTTGTTTGTCTCGTTCAGCTCGTTCAAGTGAACAACCCCAACCACCCCGCGCTCTAGCACTTAAACCTCAAATTACACTCTTCGCCTAGTGGATAAGCTAGATCAACCATAAACACTAAAATTGAGGTCTTCAACAACAACATGCTGTTTTTCCATAATATGGTTAGTTGCTCCACGCCACCACCAAAATCCTATGGTGTCCCTTATTTGAGGAATTCCAAAACCGATCTAGCGGTCGCCCAATGCATAGCAAGAAAAATTCCAGTAGCAATCTGGATGATTAAGCATATAGCAGCTGAACTGCCAAAAGTGGAGTAGAAAGTTCACTTGTTGGTTGGCGAGCGAGGTAGGTACTCGTTACGGGCACCTAGGATGGAAGGGGCCATATAGTACGGGGCGCCAACTCTATTGGTGGTTCGCTGGAACAATAGGCGGCCCAAGCCCCATTTTGCCTCACTATCGTTCGGCTCGCTGGTGCAGCCAAAGGGTTGGGCGCGCTTGCGCGCGTTCGACACAACCCCCCTGTTGGGCGCCGCCTCTCCAGGTTCGCGACCCTCACCCCTGGTGC
Organism: Myxococcota bacterium; assembly: GCA_039030455.1. Lineage (GTDB taxonomy): Bacteria > Myxococcota > UBA727 > UBA727 > JABDBI01 > JBCCEG01. Next base: position 2,481 of record JBCCEG010000297.1, read on the forward strand.
TTGGTTCCGAACGGTGCAAGC
>JBCCEG010000298.1:0-2484 GCA_039030455.1 Myxococcota bacterium
GCGACCTGCCCCCGGCCGTCTTGCGCGATCGGCGCGTGCTGCCCAGCATCCGCGTCGAGGACATGCAACGTACCCGTGGCGTGTGGGAGGATCTCGATTCGAGCGCCGCTCCGGGAAGCGCGAATTGGCGCGGCACCGTGGGGCCGGTCGGGCAAGCTGCTTCCAGCCTGGCGTTGAACCTCGACAAGGAAGTGCAGCCCATGGGCGCGGCCTTCGAGCGCGCCCGATCGATGGGGCCTGAGAAGGTGCTCGCCGCGATCGAGGCCTCCGGACTGCAGGGGCGCGGTGGCGCCGGCTTCCCGGCGCACATCAAGTGGCGCGGCGTCCACGGCCAGGCCGTGACCGAGCGCTACGTGGTGCTCAATGCGGACGAGGGCGAGCCGGGCACCTTCAAGGACCGGGAGGTCCTCCTGCGTCGTCCGGACCTGATCCTGGAGGGCTTGGCCATCGCCGCCGCGGCCGTGGGCGCCAAGCAGGTGTACCTGTACCTGCGCGGTGAGTTCGAGATCCCCTGGGAGGTGATCGCTGGCAAGATCGCCGAGGCTCAGGCGTCCGGGGTCTTCGGGGACATCGAGTTCCACATGCACGCGGGCAACGGCGCCTACATCTGCGGCGAAGAGACGGCGCTGCTCGAGGCGCTCGAAGGCAAGCGCGGCATGCCGCGCCTCAAGCCGCCCTTCCCCGTGGAGGTGGGGCTCTGGGGCAAGCCGACCTTGATGCACAACGTGGAGACCATCGCTTGCGTGCCGGCGATCGTCGAGCGTGGGGGAGACTGGTTCAAGCAGCTCGGGCGAACCGAGGCGGGCACCAAGCTCTATTGCGTCAGCGGACACGTGGTCCAGCCCGGCACCTTCGAGCTGCCCCTGGGGGTCAGCCTCGACGAGCTGGTGGATGCGGCCGGCGGGTACGTGGGGGAACTCAAGGCCTTCAGTCCCGGGGGTGCGAGCTCGGGCTTCCTACCCGCGCGGGAGAGGACGCGCCCTCTGGCGTTCCGTTCCCTCGGCGAAGTGGGGTCGATGCTCGGCTCGGCGGGGGTGGTCGTCCTGAATGACACGGTCGACATGCGCTGGGCGGCGCAGCAGCAGCTGAAGTTCTTCGAGGACGAGAGCTGTGGGCAGTGCGCTCCCTGTCGCATCGGGACGCGCTACCTGCACGAAGCGGTGACCAAGCACGTGGCGGGTCAGGGGCAGGGCACGCCCCTGCGGCACGTGGCGGAAGCGGCCTGGCAGATGAACGAGGGCTCGATCTGTGGTCTGGGCTGCACACTTCTTGACACAAAACGTTGGTTGGTATATTGAAACTACGTTTCGGCTATCGCCATCATCAGGCACGGAGCTCGGGAGTGGGGTAGCGTGTCTCTCCCCAACTTTCTTCATGGCTGAAGACTGTAGGCGAGTCATACACGTTGCATCATTTGACTTATTTCATGCTCCCCAATTGACATGCACATATTGAAAATATTCTGGAGACAACACCGACGGCACACATGTCCTCACCTCTGTCTTATCACCACCAATGTTTGTGCCGACACGACCCCAGGAACGGAACACATACCAGCGGTTGCCCTTGTCCTGCTCCAGGACTTGCAGCTTGTAGAAGGAATTCGTGCCGCGCTGAATGTCCACCATTCCCAGTGTGGCACTGAATACGTCTCCCTTGTCGTCCAGGACATGGCAAGTTTCCTCCAAGCCTGATGCACATCAACACAGATAATAGCAGCTTCAAGCACTTCAAAGTACAATCAAACCCTGCTTTACTGCGCACATGCATATACGATGCATTCTGCATGCTGGCATGGTCTTCTACAATCGTCGACAAATGGGGCTTGTGTTCATGAAATAAAATACAAGATGAAAGCTTTTCGAAGAATATGCAAACTTCACCACAACCTTTGCTTGAAAATCCACTGCCAGCCATTCGTTCGCTTTGTGCCTGATGATAGCTCACGGCAGGAAATTTGGGCACACTTTATTCTTTGTGCAACTGGCGACTGTCGAGTTGGAGAGGGCAATGAACGTAAGTAACAAGATGAAAGCTTCTTGACAAACATGAACGTGACGTCACAGCTAATCACAGCAGAACATCCAGCAGCACTACTAGGCCACAACACAGAGCCTGCTGGCCCTGTTGTGCACAAATCCGGCAGCCTCAGAGTCGATGGTGTTCGTGGAAAATAATACAGAAGGAGAGTCAGTGGCCTTCAGGTTTGGCTTGGGTTTGACAAGCACAAGCATCACATTTACGGTGAGACAAGAATACATGTACCTGCTTGTAAACTACGACATACTGTATTGAAGGCCATGACTTCCTGCTGAGAAAGAGCAAGTTTAGTGAATAAAACTACTTCGAGGTACATAACAAATGTCGATGAATTCTACAGAAAGACAAACACATAGTTGCAACTCTGAGTTTCATGCTCTAAAACAATCATCAGGCAACAAAAGTGAATAAAACTATACATAAAAAAAGACACCCGTCCAATAC
>JBCCEG010000299.1:0-2457 GCA_039030455.1 Myxococcota bacterium
AACACATCGGCGGCAACCCTACGATAGCTTGCCAGTTCTTCACAAAACCGTTGCAACCGATGGGTTGGAGTTTATTTGCCGGACAGCACGGCGCGACCCGCCCATGGCGGTTTTGCGCACGGCCGTATCCATGCTTTCTTCCTCGCTGTTGCCATGCGGGCACGCAGGCGGCAGGGAGCTTGACGCGGCCGCGATTCGCATGGAAAAAGCCAAGGCGCTGATCGCGAAGACGGCTACATTGGTGGCGGCCATCGGCCGCGCGCGCCAAGATCTGCCGCCGCTTGACTCTCAGCCCCGCCTAGGGCACGCGGCTAACTTTTTCGCCATGTTGCAAGACAGCCCGGCCTCGCAAGAAGCTTGCCAAGCGCTTAACACGGCGCTTGTGCTCCACGCCGATCACGAGCTCAATGCCGGCACGTTTGTCGCGCGCGCGGTGGCTTCTACCGAGTCAGACATGGTTTCGGCCGTGACGGCGGCTATCGCTTCGCTCAAGGGGCGCCTGCACGGTGGGGCCAACACGGCCGTGATGCATATGCTGCGAGAAGTCGGGAGTGAAGAAAACGTGTCCGCGTGGTTGGATCAAGCATTGGGCCACAAACGCTTGATCATGGGGTTTGGCCATCGCGTGTATCGGACCGGCGATCCGCGCGCCAAGCACTTGCGGCGGTTGGCCCGTACATGGTGCGACAGGGTAGGGCAGAGCAAGTGGTTTCGCATCAGCGATGCGATTGATAGGCAGATGCGGGAGCGCAAGGGGTTGCACCCGAACGTGGACTTTTACTCCGCGTCGTTTTATCACGCGCTGGGTATTGACGCCGAGCTTTACACACCGTTATTCGCCGTGTCTCGCATGGCGGGGTGGACGGCGCATGTGCTAGAGCAGCGCGCGGACAATCGATTGATTCGCCCGCGCGCCGAATACATAGGGCCGGGACCCCGACCCTATGTGCCGCTGTCGCGACGCTAATACAATGTTATTGTTTGCATTTTTCCCCAACATTAGCAAATTTCATTTTTACACCACCAGAAAAACTTCCCGTGGGCATACTTCCATTTTCGAGTGCAACTTCGCCGCCCTTTGCCATAGCTTTCTCTCTGGAGCAGCAATTTTCCCAATCGCTGCAGTCTTTTTTACCTTGCGGCGACTCACAGCCAAACCAATCTCCCAGAGGCTCCTTGCCTTGCGACGCACAGTACTTTTTGTAACCGGGATCGCTACCGGAGTCATTGCCGGTTTGGCTGGAAGAATCAACGCCGCCGCCATTGCCCGAGCCACCCCCGTCGTTGGAATAGCCGCCTTTGTTCGAGGCAGTGTAACCACCGCCGGAGCTGTTAGAGTTCCCCGAACTATCACCACACGCGGCGATCAGACCCATGCTACCGACCAGAAAAGCCGCCGCCATCCACTTTGTTGCCTTCATCTTTCACAGTCTCCTTTTGTTTGATGTTGCCACAAAGCTTCTCCTTTTCCAGTCACAAGAAAACGAGAAGCATGTAAATAGTAACAGGCGGAGTCCGCCGCGCAACCCCTTACCGGAGTGCCTCTGGCGGCAAGCGTTAAGAGCGAGGAGTGATCGCGCAACCATCGACGGCCCCGCGCGTGGGTGTTATGATAAAAGTGCAGAGCGTTTTTGGAGCAGGGAAGACAAGGCTTGATGGGACGAACCACGGGGGCGGTTGTTTGGGTGCTGGCGGGTTTGCTGTGCGCGGCGTGCAACCAAGCAGGCGGTGGGGGCGGCGCAAGCCCGGGTTTTGCCGGCGGCAACAACGGCACGGCCAATTCAACTTCAACCCAGAGCCAAACGAGCTTGCAGGCTCAGATTAAAGACCTCAAGCAGCAGGTCAAAAATCTGAAAGAAAAACTCAACAAAGAGGAAAAGGCGCTCTCTGACTGCGGCGAGCTGACGGAAAAAGGGGAACCCGACTGCCGCAGGATTTCCGGCTGCAAATGGACCGGCTCGGCGTGCGAGCTCAACCAATCGGACACCTGCAAAATCGAGGATCCCCGCACAAACTGGAATTACTTGTGAACCTTCTTGCTTGGCCAGTTCCTCTAACTTAGTTATCCAAGGATTATCCGTACCCCCTTCTTCTTCAACATTTGCAATATACAAACTCGGCTTGTTAGTTATTAAATGTAGAGACTTTATTTTTGCCTGTTCATCGTCATTTAATTCCATCGCCCTTAACGGTTTGGCTTCATCCAAATGTGCTGAAATTTTTTGTAATAAGGCTTCCATTGCCTTTGCTTCTTTATCACCACTACGACCTTGTTTTTGCGCTTTATGTAAGGCCTTCTCTACACTTTCCTGATCCGCTAAACACAACTCAGTATTGATCACTTCGATATCCGCTAAGGGATCCACTTTTCCAGCAACGTGAATAATATTGTCATCATCAAAACAACGTACGACTTGTGCTATAGCATTAGTCTCACGCAAGCTATTGACTACTATC
>JBCCEG010000300.1:0-2455 GCA_039030455.1 Myxococcota bacterium
AAGGCCAGGGGGCTCAAAGAGGCGGCCGAGAAGCTGGATGTGCTCAAGCTTTCGGGCAAGGAGCGGCAAGAATACGAGCGCTATCTGGAAAGCTTGCGGGATCGGGCCAGCTATTATGAGTCCACCTTTTTACGAGGTGACAGAAAGGGATATCAACGAGGGCATAAAGAGGGCGAGAAGAAGGGACACAAGAAAGGCCTAGCCGAAGGTAAAAAGAAAGGAAAGGAAGAAGGGCTTGAGCTCGCGGCCGCTCGCATGCTCAAGCGGGGGCTGGACCCCGCGACCGTCGCCGAGCTCACCAGCTTGCCGCTTGAGCGGATTGAGCGCCTGGCACGGCAAGCCCGTTAACCACCAGTTCCGGCGCGCGTCGCCGGGTTTGGCCTTTGTCTATTTGACAGCGGGAATCACCGCGGGACCCTGAAAATAAGGTTTGAGAACGTCGGGAACCTTCACCGAGCCGTCCGGCTGCTGATGGTTTTCCCACAGCGCGGCTAGAGTCCGCCCCAGCGGCAGCGCCGACCCGTTGAGGGTACACAGAAATAGAGGCTTAGCCCCACTGCGTGGGGGGCTGTGCCCCTTTGCTTGCTTAAACGTCCCGTCCGATCGACCCTCTTCGAAACTTCTGGAAACGTTCGAGCAAGGCCGATAACGCAAACCAATCCGACGCGCTTGAAACTGCCCAAACGAGCTGCACGAACTGATTTCACAATACCGGTTTTGGCCGGGCAACCACACCTCTAAGTCAAAGGTCTTTTCAGCGGCAAACCCCAAGTCGCCGTCGCACAGTTCCATAATGCGATGAGGCAACCCCAGCTGAGTCAGCAAGTTGCTGGCGCGGTCCACCATGGCTTGCAGTTCCACATCAACCTGCTCCTGCGTTACCAAACGCACCAACTCGACCTTGTCAAACTGGTGCAACCGGATGAGGCCGCGAGTGTCTTTACCGGCCGCGCCCGCCTCGGCGCGAAAACAGGGAGAATAAGCGCACAAGCGCATTGGCAGGACATCTTGCGACAGGATTTCGCCCGCCAGGTAGTTGGTGAGTGGCACTTCGGCGGTGGGAACAAGATACAAATCATGCCCGGCAACGGCAAAGGCATCTTGCTCGAATTTGGGCAGTTGTCCCGTGCCCACCATGGCCTCGGAGCGCACCAGATACGGCGGGCTCAGTTCTTGATCACCCTGCCGGACATGAAACTCGGCAAGGTACTGCAGCAAAGCTCGATTCAAGCGGCTGCCATGGCCGCGCAAAAAGGCAAAGCGGCTACCGGAGATCTTAGCGCCGCGTTGCTGGTCTAGCATGCCCGTAATATGACCAAGCTCTACGTGGTCGCGCGGGGAAAAATCAAAGCGCGGTGGCTCCCCCATGCGCTTGACTTCCACGTTGTCGGCTGCGTCGGCGCCGCTTGGAACATCGTCGCGCGGCACATTAGGCAACCACAACACCTCGCGGTCAATCTCTTGTTGCAGTGCCCGCAGCTGCTCTTCTTGTTGCTTAATGCGCCGCCCCAACCCGCGCAACGCCTCGCGGTTGCGTTCAATCTCATCGGGCGCTTGGGCCTGCTCTTGCCCCAAAAAGTTTTCGCTCCGCTTTGCCCCACAAAGTGTCCTCGCTGTCGCTCCGGTACTTTGTGGGGGCCCCTGCTTGCTATGGTGGTTGCGTTCGTGTCGGTCGCGTTCCACGCGTTCAAGCAGCTGCTTGCGCTGTTGCAATTTATCCAGCAACCCCGCCAGGGCAGGCACTTCTCCTCGCCGCGCCAGGCGGTTCCGCACACCCGCGGGGTCTTTTTCTAACAGCTTGAGATCCAGCATTCCACTCTAGTTGCCACTGCCACCCATAAGATGGCGTCCCCAAGGGGATTCGAACCCCTGTTGTCGCCGTGAAAGGGCGATGTCCTAGGCCTCTGAACGATGGGGACCCTTTTTCTTGGTGGGTCGTCCGAGGATCGAACTCGGGACCAACGGATTAAAAGTCCGGTGCTCTACCAGCTGAGCTAACGACCCCTCCACCTCAACACGCGTTTAATCCCTCGTATCCACTCGCCACAAGCAGCCCTATTCATAGCATTTCCGCCCCGACACCGTCAAACCCCGACCAGGATTCACAGGATTTGCCGGATGTGTTGCGACAGGTGGGGAGAACAGCCTCATATGTCATCCGGCACGAACGCAGTGAGGAAACACCCCCGCCTGCGTCTGTCTATTACCCACATTTTTTCCAAAGCCCGCGAACGAACGCGCGCAGCGCTTTGGTGCGCGGCGGCTTTTGCCCCCACAAAGTGTCCTCGGCTATCGCCTGCGGTACTTTGCGGGGGCCCCGGCTTGACGCCGCTTTGACTCCGAGCACGCGGTGAAAATACTCCTCCACAAACCCTCCGCGACCGTCCGTCTTCGGTGCCGCGGCCGCCGGGGAAAGCGGCGTCAAGCCGCCGCACACCAAAACTTCGTCTCTCCT
>JBCCEG010000301.1:0-2440 GCA_039030455.1 Myxococcota bacterium
AATTGGTTCCCTTAGCTTTGTTGTTGAGCCCCCGAAGGGGGGTTGTGTCGAACGCGCGCAAGCGCGCCCAACCCTTTGGCTGGACCCCTTTAGCAGCGACCCTTTGGCTGAACCAGCACGAACCCTTGAATGACAGCACCACTGACAAAACGCGCCAGGTGGTCACCCCCGCCTAGTGCCCAGAACGAGTTTGTAGACTTGACCTTGTGTGGGCGAACGTCCTGGGGCGTCAGGTCGGTTTTAGTGTGCTTTTGTGTTTGAGTTCCCGGTCAAGGTGGCCCCCCCGTGGGGGTTCGGTGCACTGGACGAGTGCAGTTGCTCCTTCGATCTATCGTGAGACTACCCCCGAACTGTTTGCCCCCCTGCGGGGGCCCATGCGCAGCGAGGAACAGACTGGGTTTGCAGGGGTGAGCTATGCAAAGCTGAGCTCACCCCTGCGGGGGCCCAACAACAAACCAGCTCAGCTTACCAACAGAGGAACCAAGCTGCGGATCCTCTGTGAACAAGGGGGGCAATGGCGAAGGCACCTTTATACCGGTTGCTGGAACGAACGCCCGGTTCCACCGGGCTCGTCGCCGAGGTACGCGGTACCCGCCTATAGCGCCATTTATCGCGCGGGCCGATCCGGCCGTGTCGCTCGTTAGGTGAAGACCCAGGTCGAAAACTACAACTTTTCGGGTAGTCAATCAACGGGAAAGCCCCGTGACGGGTGACCGTCTCGCGTGGTTCGGTGGGCGTGCCGTTAGGGCTTGCGCTTGTATTCCCCCTTTAGCAGCGACCGTGGACCCTTGGAAAGTTCAAAGGAAGGGTGCAGCTCTAGGGGGTTAGGTACGTAGGAACCCGTTCTTAATAACCAGCCGGCCCCGCTCCCATGAGTCAGGTCGGTTTTGGCCACTGGTGCTAGTGGTCTGGGTTGCTGGTGTTGAGGTTTACCTAGTTGTCGCGCCACCAAACCCGGTGTGCCAACCAACACCCTAGTTTGGTTCTTGGCGCTCTAGCACCCCAGGCTCGTGGGACTCTCATTACGTGGAAGGCCCCTGTCGTAGGCTGGTCGACCGTTGGGCCGAGGGTAGGGAGTGGACACCGTTTGGTGCAGCTGTAGCTGGTTTGGGTGCAGCTTCGCTGCACTAGAACCCTGCCAAGCTGGCTATTATCAAAGCTCTTTAGCCAGTCACGTGGCACACCCCAGGGGGTTTCCGTCACTCGTTCCTGGTTCGCTTAGCTCACCCATGGGCGAGCCTAGGGAGCCAGGACGCTTTTAGTCCTTTGTTCATTTTTAACAAAATTTAGGGTCGCTTGCCGAATTTCACTTGTATACTAGTGTTAGCCTCGCTGCGCTCGGCTAATCGACTCGCCTCGGGGTTCACTTTACCGGACCTGAACTCCCCCGGGCCGTACCTTTGCTTTGAAGGTCGTAAATATTCTTGAATGCAATGATCGGTTGTGCGCGCCGTGAAGGTCTTGTTTGCCCCCGAGCAGCGAGTTAGCATGAACGAAGCAGCGAAACTAGGTCGTGGCTGATGGATCGGGCGGTGAACAAAGAAAAGAACGACCTTCTAGGGAGCGCCGTCCTCGTTCGGCACACCAGGCGGATTCGAGGCGCCAAAACCTAAAGCCCAGTTGTTCGACCCAATTCTTCCGGAAGCTGAAGCAGAATTAGTCGCTGGATATAATGTGGAGTATTCCTCGATGGGATTTGCTTTGTTTTTTTTAGGTGAATATGCGAACATGATCGTCATGAGCAGTCTATGCACAATTTTATTTTGCGGTGGATGGCTCCCCCCCATAAGCATTCTGCTGTTGCACTGAGTGCCAGCAACTTTATGGTACGCACTTAAAGTTATAGTATTTTTATTTGTATTCATTTGGACAAGAGCTGCTTTCCCAAGATATCGCTACGATCAGCTGATGAGTTTGGGTTGGAAAGTTATGCTCCCACTGTCCCTCGGGTGGGTGGCTCTGACAGCAGCAATCGGTATAAGTTTTGACATTCTCTATTAGATGTGAGTCGTCGACCGTTTGAGCTAAAAATCCAGTCAAAAAGGTGGTTCTTTTCTTTGTTAATGAGTGAGCGCTTGGGCGCGCCAACCGGGTTTACCGGTGGCCAAGCCAAAACGGTCGCTCACGGTTCGTTCCACTGTGTACGTTGAAGTGCTAGAGCGCCAATCAGAAAAAGGCTACGCCCTACCTAAAGCTGCGTTTTCAGGTGTGTTCAATCTTCCTAGTTCGTTTTTGGTGCTCGCTCGCTACGCTCGCTCGCACCCCACCACTTTGTCACATGGGAGCCCAGGTTTGTGCTAGCTGAGCTGCGGATCCTCTGTTCACTTGCAGCCAAAGGGTTGGGCGCGCTTGCGCGCGTTCGACACAACCCCCCTGTTGGGCGCCGCCTCTCCAGGTTCGCGACCCTCACCCCTGGTGCTTGGTTCCGAACGGTGCAAGC
>JBCCEG010000302.1:0-2428 GCA_039030455.1 Myxococcota bacterium
GCTTACAGCAGCTTGCGCACGGTGTACTTCGTGGGCGTGTTGGGGTTTTCCTTCGTCAAGGGGGATTCCGACTATCTGTCGCAGCATCGGCTGTGCAATCTCAAAACGGGCAGGCAAACCTTCGACACGCTCCACTACACGTTCGTGGAGCTGCCCAAGTTCCATCTCAAGCTCAACCAGCTGAAGACCGACGCGGAGCGTTGGGTTTACTTTTTGCGGCACGCCCCCGCGCTCAAGGAGATCCCCAAACAGCTGGACACGCCGGCACTGCACGAGGCGTTCATGACCATGCAGGAACACGCTTGGACTCCCACCGAACGTCGGGCCTACGTGTACTCCATGATCGCCCGCACCGACCGCGAAATGCAGATGAGCTACGCGCGCAGGAAGGGACTGGAAGAAGGCGTGAAAAAAGGACGGGAAGAAGGGCGGGAGGAAGGACGCGAAGAAGGACGGGAAGAAGAAAGGCGGGCTCTCGTCCGCAACTTGCTCAAGTCCGGCATGGGCCCCGAGGCGACCGCCGGGGTCACGGGGTTGTCCCTGGCGGATATCGAGCGACTCAAAAAGTCGTAAACAAGGAGGCCGCGCGGTGCCACGGGTCATTTTCTCCCCCTTCCCCCTCGCGCACCACTTTCGCCAACCGCGCCAGCAGCAAGAAGCCGCCAAATTGGGTATGTGGCTGTTTTTGGTGACGGAAATTCTGCTCTTTGGCGGCCTGTTCGTGGCCTATGCCGTCTATCGTCACGAGCGTCTGCCGCTGTTCGCGCAGGCAAGCCGCCTGCTCGACGTTCGCTTGGGTGCCTTTAACACCGTGGTGTTGCTCGCCTCCAGTCTGTCGGTGGCGCTAGCGCACCGCTGCGCGCAACTGGGCCGTCGCAACGGCACTGTATTTAACCTGGCATTCACACTGGCCTGCGGCGGCGTCTTTTTAGCGGTTAAGGCGAGCGAATATAAACACAAACTGCACGCGGGGCTGCTGCCGGGCGCGCTCTTTGCCGACACAACCGTGAGCAGCCCCGACCAGGCACACGTGTTTTTTAGCCTCTACTTTGGCATGACGGGTCTGCACGCGGTGCATGTGGTCTTGGGCATGGTCGTGATCGCGTGGCTGCTTGCGCGCGCGATGCGGGGCTGCTTTGGCCCCCATTACACGGTGCCGCTAGAGCTGGGAGGACTGTACTGGCACCTGGTGGATGTCATTTGGATCTTTTTGTTCCCGCTGCTGTATTTGGTCTAGATGCTTGTCATTCCCGCCCCTGCTCGGGGGCAGGGGCAGGCTCCAGCGGGAATCCAGGAAAGAAGGGAACAGAAAAGGGAGGGCAGGGAACGATGACAAGCAAAGCCGCTCTGCGGCCTCACGTGTTGTCGCTGCGATTGTACGGTAGCGTGTTTTTGGCGCTGGTGGCGCTCACCGGCGTGACCGTGCTCACGGCGCAATGGAACCTGGGTGCGTGGAACATCTGGCTCGCCATGTTGATCGCGAGCGCGAAAGCCGCGTTGGTGTTGGCCGTGTTCATGCACCTGTGGTTCGACTCGAAGTTTTTGCTGTTGGTGCTGGGCGGCACGCTCACGTTTTTGGCGGTGTTTGCCGGGCTCACGCTGATGGATTTATCGTGGCGCGCCACCGTTGACGCGCAACAGGCCACCGGCCTGCCGCGCGATGAGCGCGTTTACGAATACCAACGCCAACATCCAGGCACGCCGCCCCTGCGGCCGGGGCTGCGGGAACCCCGGACGGGCGAGACGGCGCATTAACCCTAATAGTCGCCCACCACTCCCGTGAGCTAGACTCGGATTCACGAGATTGGGCGGGATCACCCGACCCGTCCGATGAATCCCGTGAATCCGAGTAGTAGTACTAGACGCGTGACTTAGTCGTCGTTGTCTTCTTCTTGCTCGTCTTCGTCATCTTCATCGTCTTCTTGTTCGTTGTCTTCTTGTTCTTCGTCTTCGGGATCATCTTTTTCTTCCACGTCGATGTTTTCCTTTTCGTCTTCGTCTTCCTCGACAATCACCGTGCCGCCGTCAAGCTCTTGCTCTTGGGGTTCGGTGTGCATCATCGAAGCCTGGTTGATCGCCTGGAGTGTCTGCAGCTCAACGGTGTTGCCGCCCGCGTTTTCACGGTCGGCGGAGCTCGCGCGGTCGTCTTGCAGATCGATGACATTGGATACTTTATGCCGCCTCTCCTCGTCACATGGACAGGGGAAACAACATGGGCAGGCTCGCTCGCAGTGAGGCCGCAACGCGCTGCAACACGGCTTGCAGCACTTACAGTCCACGCCCGCCATCACGCTGGCGCAGCCAACGGCACAGCACCCGGCCACGCAGCGAGTGGCGGCGCTGGCGCGATCGCTTTGCCTGACTTTGTTGCAGGTGGTGATACAGACTTTTATTTTCTTCGATCCCATTTTTAGGACACCAAAGATAA
>JBCCEG010000303.1:0-2420 GCA_039030455.1 Myxococcota bacterium
GTTTATAACAGCGGCATGCAATGAAACGCCGTGGGCGAAATTTTGTCACGCGTGACGACCGTTTTGGGCGTCACGCCCGTACGGGAACGTGACGTGACGGCACGGTGCGGTAACGGGATCGCGGGATCCCGTGACGAACACTGCCCCTTGTGCGCAAGGACAACGACGTGGCGTCCGACAGGTTTGGGATACCTGGTTGTGAACACCCGTGCCACCTGACTGATGAGGACGTAAGAGACGCGGCAGTGTAATTTGCAGAAGCTGCCTGCGCCCTACACGTCGGCAGCGTGGCAGTCCGCTTCGGCATGCGGGGGGTTACCGACTGGAACGTGCGACTCGCATTGCTGGAGGGAACCCAACTGGCCATGTAGGAAGCGATCCGCACGGGGGCCGGGGCTGTCGTCGAGTAGCTTGACACCTTATACGGTTTCCATTATCAGGATGGCATGGGACTTGGTGTGTGCGTCCACATGTACATTAGAGATAGAGTGGGAGTGTCGGCTATGGACTTGATAAAATTTCGGTTGACTGCCCTGTATTCGTGCACCGCGCTCGCGTTAAACATGGAGGGCACGTCCCTCGCCTCCGCCGCCACGTGGTTGCACCTCTCCAACTTCATTAACTCTGTGGACGTTGGCCGCAAGCGCGGTCGCGACGAGCCACACGCCGCATTGATAGTAGCACCCTTGCTACTGATGTTGACCATAGAAGACATGCGGCAAGTACTGAACGCTGTATGGCCAGGCCTCGCCATGGGCTTCCTTCCCACCAGGGCGCAATTTGTCCTGAATCCCCGCGGGGCCGCCTGCCAAGCACCTGCCATGTTGGACACCCGATGTTGGTGGATAACCGCGTGTCCTACTTTGGGCGGTTACGATACCGACGTGGTCCTGAGCAAACTGCAGCCCGTCTTGGAGGGTAACGACTAGGCATACCTGCTCAAAAGCGCTGACCTGCGACAGAAAGTGGCCACCATCGGTATAGTGAAGGCCGTCCTCCTACCGCTGTTGACGTTGTGCGGGTGGCGCGCCCCATACAACGTCAACCTTATCAACGTGCAGCACAGAACGGCCACCGTGAGAAGTGCATGTGATGCCAGCCACGTCCCGGCCGACGACCCTGTCGCTGTCAGTGACACTAACATCGTGTACAGTGCACCCACGCGCGGCTACGCGGAGACCAAACTTCCAAACGTGACCCATCGCGCGGCAACGACAACACTGTCCGCCAAGTAGCTGTAGACCCCCTTCAAGGCTCGCGTAGTGACGGCTAGTAGCATGTTGCCCATGTATAGCTTAATGTACATGGCGATGCGTAGGGCCGTCGAGCGCGGGCAGCCCGGCGTCATTCCCGCATCGGTGCAAGATCTTGAAGCGTTCCTAGAACACGGCGACGAGAATCCCGTCCAGAGCATGGCCACATCGTCCTTCAACCAAGCATGCAGTGACGCGCGATCAGAATCCACAGCCGTATTTCAGCGATGCTTGGCTTTGCGCGAGGAGGGAGTGGTCGCCCTGCGCGACCAGGACCTTTTCGTTGCCAGTGACGGGTACCATAAACTGCGCAAACATTTGACGGACGACTTTCGTGCGGTGCTTACGACCGCGGCCGGGGACGCCGCGCAACTGGCGGATACTTAGGACATGGAGGACGATTGATGTATTTGCTAATGTTTATGTGGGAGAGACTAAAACGCTGTTGGTATGCTAGGTGTTGGACAACTTAAATCAATCCCCTTGCGCGTTTAATGGCCGCGGCACCCCTATAGTCCACGGGACTTGTGCCTGGTACCCTACATAAACTAGACAGAGCCGCGCTCGCTGTTAGCTCATTTGCCTCGTTGGTTGCGATAAACTTACTTGCGCTGTACACGAACAACATGGCCGCTAACTCAGACACTATCATTATCGGAGCGGAGTCCGAAGGGGAGGAGGTAGATTAGCCTCCCCCACAAGGGCAAGGTCCAGCGCACGCGGCAGCAGAGGCCGAGCCTGCACTCAACGCCCAGCCCCCCGCAGACGGCGACCCGCCACCGGAGGACTTGGAGGTCCTGGCAGCAGACCACGAGGTCGCACCAGAAGAAGAGGCAGCTCCAGACGCCTTTCCTGCAGTAGGCGACGACCTCGTATTCGTCGGCATGGTGTGGGGCGGCCCTCCACCCGCGCCTGGCACGCCCAGTCAGGCTTCCGCTGTGCCCAGACCGCCTAGCCCGCCCAATCGCGGGGGCGCTGCGTTGCGCGATTGACGCGTGAGTTGGGCATCAACTAAAAAAAAAATTAAAATATTATCAACAAAAAATAAAAATTCATCAACTCAAGAAAGTCGGCAACATCAAAGCCGCAAAACGTCTATTGCCTGTTGAAAGAGTCTATCCCCTTTCGTCAGAGATTAAAGCTTCTATTGGAAAGATCGGAAGAGCA
>JBCCEG010000304.1:0-2412 GCA_039030455.1 Myxococcota bacterium
CGCGTCTCTACGAACGGAAAACACGCCTAAAAAACAACAACATCCGATCTCCTTGCTAAATTGGTGCATGGGGTGGTTCGTCAAGCTCTCACGGCGACAAAGCTTTGTCCCAGTGCAGCACATTGTATTTTTCGAGGATTTTTACGGTTTTCTCTGTAGGGAGTTCTTCAACACGACCTCGATGTCCATTGACCGAGTGCGCTTTAAATAGTGCGTTATAGATGGCTTCTTGAGTTGATTCAATCGTCGCTTGAAAAATCGGGCTCATTTTCTCGTTTGGCAAACGAAGTTCGGAAGCCTGTGCTGTTGAAAAGGCAATCACGTAGTCGCCGGAACCGTTATCCATTCTTGAACCCGTACGCCCTATTCCCAACGGAACTCGCTTGGCCACGCGTTTGAGCCCTCTAGAATTCAGGGGAGCGTCCGTGGCTACAACAACGACAACGCTGCCTCCCTGCCTTTGCTCCAAATCCTTTTGCATGGAGTATTGCCCTAGCTCACGACCCACGGGAGCCCCGTTAATTGTGAGTACGCCGCCAAAATTGGTTTGCACGAGAACCCCAACGGTGTATCCCCCCAAGGCCTTTGGCAAACGACGAGAGCTTGTGCCGATTCCTCCTTTCCATCCAAAGGTTGTCGTACCCGCTCCGGCGCCGACGGCGCCTTCGGCAACAGGGCCCACTGTTGCTGTTTGGATAGCCTGAATCACATGTTCTTCGGTGACGGCCGGACGACGGATGTCATTGAGATAGCCATCGTTCGTTTCCCCCACAACGGGATTGACGGAGCGAATATCTTCCATGCCGGGCAAGGAGATCATATACCTTGCCAAAGCGTCGGCGGCTCTCCAAACGGACAACGTGTTGGTTAAAACAATGGGGGTTTCCAATTCTCCCAGTTCATCCACTTGCGTGGAACCGGTGAGCTTGCCAAATCCGTTGCCAACGTAAACAGCCGCCGCGACACGGTTTTCAAAAACGTTTTCCCCATGGGGCAAAATAGCCGTCACGCCTGTGTTGACTGAAGGAGACTTGATGATGGTGACATGACCAACCTTGACTCCGGCGACATCGACAATGGCGTTTAGCGGGCCCGTTGGCAAAATACCAACGACAACGCCTAGATCACGCGCACGCGGCTTTTCTCTGGGAGATACATCTAAAACCTCGGCAGCACTCGAACCCTCGTTACGTTCAATGAAACCTTGCTTTTTCACGGCATGCAAAGAACATCCTCTCAAAGCTACGCAGAAAAGAGAGAGAAAAGAAAAAACGAAATACTTCACAACAAACCCCCTGGAAATCTTAATGTAAGCGTTTTTCTTAAAATATACTACGTGTGATGCCTTTTCTAGTGGTTGCGCTAAAACCCCTCAAAAACAACAACATCCGATCGCGCGCTTGCGCGACCCAACCGCCCCGCGCCACCGACTTCAAGGCGATTAGCGGCCGCTCGTGCAAAACCTGATTGTCCAGTGCCACCGTCAGCGTTCCCACCCGATCGCCTCGGCGAACCGGGGCTTGCAGCGGCTCGTTAACACGCAAGCGCGTATACAACCGTGTCGCGGCGTTTTTGGGAACCGTCAGCACCACGTTCTCTCGCACGCCCACTGGAACGGTTCGCTGGTTGCTCAACCAAACGCGGGGTGTGTCTATGGGTGTGTCGGCAGAGTGCACTCTGTGGGTTTTGTAATGGCGAAAGCCGTACTCCAACAATCGCTTGCTTTGGTCCACGCGCTCTTGCTCGCCCCCCGAACCCAATACCACCGAGATCAACCGCGTTCCCTGTCGCTTGGCCGAGGCGATGAGACAATACCCCGCCTCTTTGGTGTGCCCTGTCTTCACGCCGTCCGCGCTTGCGTCTTGCCACAGAAGAAAGTTCTTCGTGCACTCTTTTCTGCCCGCGAACGTAAAACATTTTTCCTTGAAAATCTTGTATTCTTCGGGGAAATCAGCGAGAAACGCCTGGGTCAATCGTGCCAAATCCCGCGCGGTGGAAACATGCCCTGCTTGCGGCAGGCCCGAGGCATTGCGAAACTGGGTGCGCGTCATGCCTAACCGAACCGCGTGCGCGTTCATCCGCTTGACAAAGTTCTTTTCGCTGCCCGCAACAGCTTCGGCCACAACCGTCGCAGCGTCGTTGCCCGAGTGCACCGCGACTCCCAATTGCAAATCACGAATCGACACGTGTTGGCCCGCTCGCAGCCACATGCGACTGCCGCCCTCCCCAACGGATTGCACTGCCCGAGGGCTCACGCGCACGCGGGTGTCAAGCGCCAACGTTCCCTGTCGGATTGCCTTGTGCAGCAAATACAGCGTCATCACCTTGGTGGTGCTGGCCGGTGCCATGGGCACATCCGCCTTGTGTTGCGCCAACACGGCGCTGCCGGCGGGGTCAAGCAAAATCCACGCG
>JBCCEG010000305.1:0-2391 GCA_039030455.1 Myxococcota bacterium
CTCCACACTAGGGCCTCACTCTCGGGCTCATACTTGGCACTTCCAACTGTCACTGCAGACAAAAGACCACCAACAAATCATGGAATGAAACCGTTTTTACTTTCTTTTTTTGTACAAAATAGTCAATGAAGGCCCAAGTGGTGCCCAAGCGCCCTGGGTGGTTTGCAGCAACTGGGCGCGCCCAAGCGCGGGAAACCAAAAAGTGGGCGAGTGGGGCAAGACTTGGTTAAAGGCCTTGAGGGTTGTCACGCCAAACGGTCCATTAGCAGCGACCGTGGACCGCTTTAGCAGCGACCCTGGACAGGTAGGTCTGAGTGTTCCTCGCCGGGCTCGGAACCCAACCCGCCTGGGGCGTTTGGCCACTTCGGCGCCGCTGGGGTCCAGCTAAAGGAGTGCACAAAATCACGTGCTGCAACGAGTTAGGGGAGTTGTTTAAAGGAGCTCGCCGAACCGTAACTCAAAGAGCCTCGGCTGGTCAAGCGTAAGGGTCGCTGCTAAAGGGTCCGGGCGCGCTTGCGCGCGTGCCAAACCAGCTGAGCGAACCAACCAAGGAACCAAGCACCCTGGACTCTCACTAAATAACTCGCCCGAACTATTTGCGTTAGTTGGAGTGTGTCGCGTGGCCAAACACCCTGACCCCATTGCATATGTATGGAATTTCATAGTGCGACATGAAAGCGTATCGAGTACTGTTCAATAATCAACTCGAAGTTGCTCACACCGCGCGTAAGCGAGGGGTTGAGAAGCCAACTCCACTATAGCATGTGGCTTTTATAAAAGTTGAAAGTTTGTTGTTCCTAACTTAACGAGCGAGCCGCCTGAAATCTTTAGAGTAGATGTGATTGAGGTTAGCGGAGGCTTACATCCTTGGAGGCCTCGTTATTCGTGCGACCTGCGAGCAGTGGTTCACTGCTCGCTCTGGGCGAACGCTGGATGCTCCCCCGAGGCGTGCCTCACGAGCTCGCCGAACGAGATTTCGCTCACCTAGCCTCACTTGATTCGGCAAACCACCCTTTAGGTAGGTGGTTAATTCCGAGTAACGAATTGTCGTTAAGCAGAATAGTTCGGGTCCCGGGGCGCCGCGAGTTGAGGTCGCCCGAACTAAGAATCCTTCGACAAGAAGTGAGTGAAATGGTTCGCATGGTTCGCTACGCTCACCCATTTCCAAGAGTGGCGGGAGAGCCGATTTAACGCTGGCAAAGGCCACACGTTCGTCCGTCGATTGGACAAACTCGTGTGAGTGGCACTCCCGTAGGTTGCCCGAACAGGGGTGCTAGAGTGTTTGAATCAAACTGTTCGCCCAAACGTGGTTTGACTTTGTTGTTGTGAATGGCATAGTCGTACTCCGCGAGTGAGCCCAGCGAACGGTGTCCACTCCCTACGTTCGGCGCCGTACTATTTATCGTGGAACGGTCACCGCCGGGGTTAAGGATGAACCCAAATCATCGTATAGTATCGAGACGAAACATGGTCTGCCCGATCAGTGAGTATACTTACCCGCGTCCTGCATTCACGACCGCCGACGAGTTGTTCAGGTATGAACGAGTGAACTTTGCCGTAACACACAACCTAATTTCGCACTTCGGATTATAACTCGCCCACTTTTTGGTTTCAGCCTAGGTCGGCTGAACTATTCACCCCGAGGTGCTAAGTTGCCTTCATACTAGATGGCCTTTGGCAAGTTCGTGAGTGCCTTTTTACTGACTGGGTGAAAGAGTGCCCATAAAGCTCGTTTCCGGGGAAACTGCGTACCGGTCCGATCAAGCCCAACAACTTACGAGTATTTTATTCACGAGCCTGGGGAGCCGGATACCTTCGTCCCCAACCCCGAACGTCGTGAGCGAATACCTGAGCACAAGGTACGTACTCGTGGCGAGTGGGTGACGGTCGGTCAGGCGACCTTCAGGGCCAGCTGATTCCGATTAAAAAGTCCCACAACGCCCGATCACAATTTTTCACTTGTGCCTACGCTCCCACAAGTATCTCGGATAAGTGCAGCTTCTGTTCCATAAGCACACCAAGCACGCTAGCAAGTGCGCCGACCTTCAATGCCGGTCCCACAGGTCGTTTTTGGGTCCCAACCGCACCGCTCGAGCTGGTCGCTACTGATCATAGGGCGCACGACCTAGTCGCGGCAGCATTGCTCGTGAAAACATTTGGGGGTTTAAGGGACTAGAACGGTGCCCCCACGACGAGCAGTGAACCCGGTGGAACGACCTACCTCGTGAGTGGAGTGCCACCGGGTTTACCGGTTCAGCGGTGTCGCCGAGTGGGTGTTTGCAGCTGTGGTTCCCTGGTGCTTGGTTGCTTGGTTCGCTCAGCTAAGCTGAGCTCACCCCTGGTGCTTGGTTCCTCTGTTGGCTGGTTTGAGCCCCCGCTGGTTGGTTTCGC
>JBCCEG010000306.1:0-2389 GCA_039030455.1 Myxococcota bacterium
CTCACGCGCATCAGGCAGGTGCGTTTGGGCGAGGAACTGTTTGCCGCCGTGCGCGAGGTTGTCAAGGCGAACAAGCATTATCGCAGCGTCTCTCACTTTATCCGCGAGGCGTTGAGCGAGTACCGGCAGGGGAAAGCGTTGGTGGGCGACCCCAAATCAGACCATCGCAAGCTGACCACGCTGCGCTTCGATGAAACCCTATCAGACTTTTGGGACTCTCTTCCCAAAGACGAACGGCTAGCCCTGTTGGAAGAGATGTTGCTCTTCAAACTGGGCGGCGGCGACACCCAGGCCGCCGCCCACTGAAGTCTACGGGCGTTTCGGGGACGGCGCGCCAGGGTACCTCCTATTCGTGGAGGAAGCAATCCTTATGCGGGTTAACCGCAAGCGTTGATCGTGCCGACGCAGGGTTTTTTGCGGTGGGTGGAAAACAAAGCCAAACTGCAAGAGGAAACACCGTTGTGGTAGCGAGTATGGAAATACAAGATCAAAAACTTCGACGGATGGGCGTTAGGAAGGTGGGGACCACAGGGCCGGGCGACATCCTTCAGAATATGAGTGATTTTGAATGGCGCCGTCGCGAAATAGAACAGGAAGAAGAGGAGAGACAACTACGATTGGGTTTCTGCGACACACTCACGCGTCCGCCGGTCCTAGGAAGCATCAAAGCGGAGCTCACACCCGATAAGAACCGTCTTTTCACCGTGCACCATTCTTCAAGGGGGTGGCGCGAGTACGAACGGAAGATCAAAACACCCAGGGGGGAACTTGTCACTCAGAACGTCTTGATTGGGCGGGAAAGAGGAAGCCCAAACACCTGCGGCTGCGGCGTTTTGACGCACAGGCACCAGGGGGTTATGTACGAACTCTTCCGTATCTGGACTCAGGGCGAAAAAAAGATTGCTGAAATTGAGGGGCGACCACGGGCTTTCATTGCTATGAGCGCTTATCAACTCGTCAAGTCCATCTGCAAAAAAGACCATCCCGAGAATTACAACTATGTTCGGCGTATTGTCGGAGAACTAGCCAGCATTCCAATTAGCATTAAAAACGCGTACACCAGGTATGGTATCGTCCGCGAATTGGGATTTAGAGTTCTTGGCGAGGTTGAGTGGAATACCACCTGGGAGAGAAAGAAGGGAGAACGCGGGCCTAGGGAAGCCGCCCAAGTTTACATCCAATTTTCCGCCGTCACCACGGAAGGCTTCTTGCATGGCTATCTCAGGAATTTTTGTCTTGACGTATACAGGGGAATAAGGGGGTCCGAACGAAAGGGGCGGCACAGCCTGGTGGCAGCGGGTCTCTATGTTCTTTTGGATGCAGAGCTTGCGACTAAGGAGGCGTACAACATCAGCCTTGCCGGTTTATTGGCTGAGTTGGGCCTTCGTCCTGGCGACTACAAGAGCAAGAGAAAAGATAGGATTGCTTCAGCCGTGGACGCGGTGAACGGCAAAGCCATTTGTGGCGGCGCCTATCGCCTTCATGTTTGCCTGCGCCTCTCTAGCGACCGGAGCGATTACATTCTCGTAGCGAGGCGTACCCAGGCGGTGCCGTCGAATCAGCTTTCTCTCTTTAGCTAGCTTGCGGCTGGGTACCTCCTATTCAGCGAGGCGTACCCAGGCGGTGCCGTCGAATCAGCTTTCTCTCTTTAGCTAGCTTGCGGCTGGGTACCTCCTATTCGCGGAAATCGCACCTCCTATTCGCGGAAGTGAGATCGATGAATACATAGCTTTCATGCGGCCCATCAAACCATTTTCGCCCCTTCATAACGATCTTCATAACTACTTGAGAGAGTTGAAACTATAGAAAAAGAAAGAATAAAGAAATAAAAAAGAAAAAAGAAAGAAAGCACAGAACAAAGCCTCAAGGAAGCGACACCCATGCCAAGGGACAACACAAACCCTCCGACGAACGGGAACGGAATTTTCCATTATGGGCCGCCACTCCCCGCAGGGCACACATCACGCCAACTCCCCCACTCTCGCCGCCAAGAAGACCCCCAGAATCCACGAACGCACCTCAAGCCATACAACCACCCAGGCAAACACATTTCCGGCGAAAATAGAGCCTATTTCCAGCCCCACCGACCACCCCTTGCGCCGGCGGCTCCCGCCCCATCAGGGCGCGGCTCCCGCGGCGCTTGAAAGCCCTGACGCGCGGCTGGATGAAAGTCGCAAATACATAGACCGCTTGCTACGGAAACACGGCCGGTACGTCCGCGATGCAAAACAGACAACACGCGACGTCTTGATTCCTCAAAACAGCCAGTGGGAAAGCCTCTTGCCGCTGCTGCACAAGTTTCTGGGGTGGCATGTCATTGACATTCAGGAGAAGTCCGGCGGCAAGCATGACGACGAGACTCAAGAGGCGTCGGAAAAGTTGACCGCAG
>JBCCEG010000307.1:0-2387 GCA_039030455.1 Myxococcota bacterium
CGCAAAACCCTCGCACTCGTTTGGGTTTTACTCCTTTTCTTACGGGTCTGATCTTTTTTGCGCCGACCCCTCCCTGGGTCTCCAGCGCTTGCGCTGGACCGGACCGGAGGACCGGAGGACCGGAGGACCGGAGTCGCGCAAGCGCTGGAGACCCAGGGAGGGGTCGGCGCAAAAAAGATCAGACCCGTAAGAAAAGGAGTAAAACCCAAACGAGTGCTAGGGTTTTGCGCCTATGGCGCGAAGCACAAGACCTTCTTACGGGTAGTAGAGGCCACGCTCAAAAAAGCATCACCGCGGGGGTCGCCACGCATCCCACAGGACAAGTGACGCAGCGTTGTTTTTCTTTCCCTTCTTTCCCCTGCAGTGCGCGCGGTTTGCGCGCGCCCTGAACGAACGACGCGCTTGGCTCTCGACCGGTCTCTTTGAGTTTTGTCTTAAGTCAGTGGCAATCGCGCGCGAAATTATACGGGACACTATGCCGAGGTGGGCCGCTTCCTAAAGCGTGATCTGGTGTGTTCGGGGACAGTGATGCTCAACATCTCATTACGCCTCGTAAATACTTAATTCGAGCTTTGCTTGCGCGCCTCACTACGTTCGGCGCGCAAGCCAAGTATGCTCGGGCACCTTATAACGAGCAATACCGAATAAATCACATGTGGGCAGACTTCATTTTTAGAATTGGTGCAGTCAAGGCACGTCGACCCCCCCCCCGGGGTAAAGGATGGTCCCCAATCACCCAAAAAGGCTTGGTAAGGAACATGGCGAACTCACCGCAAAAGCACACTAGGTCCTAAGGGGTCGCCTCGGTTCGCAAATGGTGTTTATAGTCTGTGTTTCGACCGGGCGCCACCATAAAGGTGCTAGGCTACTAGCAGTAGAAGTTTCCGTAGCGCGAGCAGTCGCGGTTACCACGTGTTAACGATGCTTTTGGGCAGATGCTAATAGTTAACCCGATGTCGCGCTTTCCCCCTGCGGGGGCGTAGCACTCCGAGCAAGTGGTTCGCACACTCCAGGCGGCACCTTAGAACGATCGCCCAAGCACCTAAGGCGCCAGGCGCTTTAGTGGTTGCGCAGTGGACTTGATTTTGGATTATGAGTGACTACTGCTGTGGGTATAGGAATGCCCGTGAAGCAAAAGCCTGCGTGAATCGCTGAAAGGTCGCCAATACGGGCACTTTGGCCCGAATACGACTTTTTCTAAAAAAGCGCAGCATACTCGGTTGCTAACGTCCGACTTGCGGTGGAACAGGGTGCGTAAACGTTGGCTGAAAGAGCCGTATGGGGCGAAAGCCCCACGTCCGGTTCTCCGCGGGGGAGGCTCCATACCGACCTATCGCAACTTCCCTTTGCTTGGTAGTTTATGCGCAGGCTTTCTGGGCCGTTTATTAGGTTTTCGAGGAGCCGTGTTATTAACCACTGGTTTTGTGTTTTTTGCATTTATTTTGTCATGCGGTGCTTTTTATGAGGTCGCGTTGTGCGCCAGTCCGTGTTATATCAAACTAGCGCCTTGGTTCGCGACAGAAATGTTTGATGCATGTTGGGGGTTTTTGTTTGACAGTCTAACTGTCGTGATGTGTGTAGTGGTGACTTTAGTAAGTAGTTTAGGTGCGGGGTGCACCCCCCAGCTACAGAGCCACTTATTATCCACCGGATCCATTTTGATACGCGCTTCGCGCAAGGGAAGGGGGTGATCTTACGCACGCTCAAGCCCCCCGGCGGCGTAGCGTCAGGGAATTTAACGTGTAACTATCCTCGGCCGGCGACGGTTATGACTTGAGGGTGGGTGGAGGGCTGCGGATGTATAGGATGACGAATCCCACAAACTAGGGTGCCCTGTTGACTTGGGGACGGGCCCGCTGTTTGCGGGTTCGTGGGCGACCGATGCCTAGACTGTACTCGATTACTGCTACACTAAAGGAGGAAAGGGGTCCCTTATGGTCTAGGTTAGGTATCCTAGCCGAATCATCACGGCCACCGCCCGGGGGAGTACAACGCTAACCACACTGGAGCAAATAGGGGGATCACTACAATGACCGGCTTGCTGTTGCAAGCAAAGTCAGGAGATGGGCGGAAAGCCGGGGTAACTAGGTCTGACCCGTAGCACTCGCGTCGGCTCTTCCCCGGAGGTCTTGTTTGCGCCGACCGCCCCTGCTCGTTCCCTTCGGGAACGAGCAGCGCGGCGGGGAGAACGAGCGCAGCGGGTGAGGGGCGAGGGCGTGAGCGCGTCCCCGGAGGGGAAGAACGCAATCATGGTTTCACCATCCCGGTTTACCGCGGCTTCGCGCCCCTGCTCGCGCCTGCAAGGCGGGAGGGGTCTTTATCCCCCCCGCCCGCCCCTTCGCCCCTTCGGTCGCGAAGCGGCCGGCGAAGCCGGTTGTGCCGAAGGC
>JBCCEG010000308.1:0-2387 GCA_039030455.1 Myxococcota bacterium
CAACCCAAGGAAGAAAATCCCTCAACGTCCTCCCTCGTTAAGACTATGTGTCCGTTGGCTCGCCCAGCTAGGGGGATTCCCGGCAAGAAAACACGACAAGGAACCCGGAATAACTTCCATCTGGAGAGGCATGAGAAAACTCGTCGCCATGCTCGAAGAACTGAAAATGGCCCAGGCCCTTCAGACCGGCACCAGAGGCACTTATGGGTAATAGACAGCGCTTTCGCGGGGATAAACTCCGGCGGATCCTCTTGGAATAAAGCCACGTAGTGGCCGGGAATCCATAAAAAGAGGGAGTGGCAAAAGAACGGGGACAACCGGCCTTGAGAAAATGTTAAAGAGAGGGCATTAGCAGTGTCCAAACACGGCGAGGCGAGTTCTTGGTAACGTCCACCGAAGCCTGATCCGTTTTATGCTTGAGGGAACGGCTTGTCGATCAAGCTCGCGCGGTGCCGTGAAGTGAGTGAGAAAGTGACGGATGAAACTTTTTGCAAGGCTTTACAGCTCAGAAGCGCGGCACTGGCCCGCACGCGCGCGTTTTTCGCCTCGGAGGGGTTTTGCGAGACGGATCCTCCCATGTTGTGGCCGTGGGCGTGCCCCGATCCCCACATCGATCCCGTTAAGGCGTTGGTCCACACGGATGCGCCCGAGCAAAAGCCCAAGGAGTTTTTTTTGCACACCTCGCCGGAGTTGGCGCTCAAGCGCGCGTTGAGTCGCGGGGTGGGGAAGGTTTATAGCTTGAGCCACGTCTTCCGCGATGGCGAGGCCGGTCGACTGCACGCGGTGGAGTTCACTTTGCTGGAGTGGTATCGACCTCAAGAAGAACTAGCGGCGCTGGTGGAGGACTGTCGCAAGCTGTTTGCCCGTTTGTCCACGGGTTTGTTTGGGAGAACGGCTTTCCCCCTGCCCGAAGGCGGGCTTTGCGATGTGGGCGGGGCTTTTGCGCAAGCGACCGTGGAGCAGCTGTGGCGGCGCCGCGCCGGGGTGGATTTGCGTGCCGCCTTGGCTCGCACGGCCTCGGGGGAGCCCGACGCGTTGGTTCAAGCGGTCCGGCGGGCCGGATACGCGTTGCGCCCCGACGCGACGTTCGACGACGCGTTTCATCACGTGATGCTCACGCGCATTGAGCCCGCCATCGGCCGAGATCGCCCCTGCGCGGTGACGCGCTGGCCGGCACGGCAGGCTCAACTGGCCCAACTGTGCCGTGACGATCCCTTGTTCGCGGAACGGGTGGAGATCTACGCCGGCGGGGTGGAATTGGCCAACGGTTTTGTCGAGCTGAGCGACGGCGGCGAGCAACGGCGGCGTTTCGAGGCCGACAACCGCGAGCGCGCCGCGTTGGGCAAGCCCCAACCGCCGCTCCCCGAAGGCTTTTTGGCCGAGCTGCCCCGCTTGGGCCCGTGCGTGGGCATTGCCGTGGGCTTCGACCGCCTGCTGCTGCTGCTCGCGGGCAAGCAGCGACTGAGTGACGTGCTGCCTTGGAGCGGTCTGTGATGCCGGAGTTTTGGATTGCGGCGGCTCGGCGCCGCTTTGGAGTGCGGCTGCGCACTGCCTTGCGACAGCAAGAGGAGGCTCCGGTGGAGCCTCCGTGCGGAAGCAGGGGAGCAAACTGGTTTGCGACCCGGCCCGAAGGGCTTGAGCCCGCTTTTGCTTGCGGGCTTTGGAGAAGATGTGGGTGACGCATGAATTTGCAAGATGCGGTACTTGCCCTGCGCCAAGCGGGGATCCCCTCGCCGCGCTTAGACGCGGAACTGTTGCTGGCGCATGTGTTGCGGCAGCATCGCGCGGAGCTTTACGCGCGGGCCGACATTCCCTTGTCCGATGGATGCTCGAAGCATTTCGCCATGCTGGCGCGGCGGCGAGTGGCGGGCGAACCCCTCGCCTACTTGGTGGGGTACAAGGAGTTTTACGGACATCGTTTCGTGGTGAATCCCCATGTGCTGGTGCCGCGGCCCGAGACGGAGTTGTTGGTGGAGCAGGCTTTGCGCGTATTGCCCCAAGATGCGCCCGGCACCGTGATTGATGTGTGCGCCGGCAGCGGTTGCGTGGGGATTAGCATTGCGTTGGCGCG
This sequence comes from Myxococcota bacterium, assembly GCA_039030455.1. Classification (GTDB taxonomy): domain Bacteria; phylum Myxococcota; class UBA727; order UBA727; family JABDBI01; genus JBCCEG01. The sequence continues at coordinate 2,072 of JBCCEG010000308.1, forward strand.
GCCGCTCGCGCGGGTGTGGGCGACGGATTTGAGCGAGGAGGCGCTCAAGGTGGCGCGGCGTAATGCCGCCAATCTCGGGGTGTCCGCGCGCATAGAATTCGTGCAAGGCGACCTGTTGGAGCCGCTAACGCACGCTGGAGGGTCTGGTGCTGATTCTCGCGAGAACTTTCTCCACCTTGACGTTCCCACCCCTTTTGTCGTTCCCGCGAAAGGTTGTTTCCAGGTCGGGGCCGGAACTTGGGGTCCCCGCAAAGTATTTGCGCGGAGCGCAAAACTTTGTGGGGCAAAAGCCAAGGCCGGTCCTGCGGACCCCAGG
>JBCCEG010000309.1:0-2383 GCA_039030455.1 Myxococcota bacterium
CTTTGCGGGGACCCCAAGTTCCGGCCCCGACCTGGAGACAACCTTTCGCGGGAATGACAGGGTGGGGAACGTTTTTTTCGCGGATTGGTATTGCATCATACAGCATCCCCCCCCCACCCGAAGTCAATAACTATTTTGTGGACTTGAAAAACGGTTATTTTTTGCCATTTTTTTGGATGATCTTGCCGAAAAATATAACGAAAAGCTGTTTTAGTGCGAGTTCACAAACGCAACCACTGAAACGCACGGCGCGGTGCAGCAGTTCCTTAAGAACCTTGGCCGAGGGAAAAGCAACGCTCCACGCAAGAATCCACCAGTAATGGATCTTGTTAGGCGCGACGAGAAAAGCGACCTTGCCCAATGCCGCCATTTGTTCCGCCAATTGAGGCGTAAGAGCGGTTGGTGAATGCAAGTTATTCAAACACCTGTTTGCATAACACGCCACCACAGGCCGCCGATTCCTCCCCAAATCAATAAATGGCACAGGCTAAACAAAAACCCTAGCAAGCACCACCGCCGCAGCGAAACAAATCCGGCGCCAAACCAAATCGGCGCCGGGCCAAAGCTATAGTGTGTCAAACACCCCGACAGCGCACCCAGTTGAGCCAACAACAAAGCCATCGGGGTTTGCCGCGCTCCCAGGGAAACAGCTGCCAGCAAAAACGGCAAATACAACGCTCCCACGTGAGCGGTACTGCTACCCAGCAGATAGTGTGCGTAAAAGTAGAGAAGGCATAACGCAACCAACCCCATGGGCACGGGCAACGGTCCCACGGACTCCGCCACCCACCGAGCAAACCAGTCGGCCGCGCCGCTATGGCGCAGGTTGTCGGCGAACGAAAGAAACGCGCCAAACCAAAGGAATGTTTCCCACGCGCTAGCCAGCCCCGCGATTTCCTTCCACGGCAACAAACCGACGACCACGAGCAAGCAAACACCTAGCAACGCAGCAGCCACGGCGCCGACACCAATCCACTTTCCACAGATCCACAAGGCGACCAAAAGAAAGAAAACCGTTACCAAGCCTTTTTCTTCGCGCCGTATCGGCCCCATTTGTGTCAGCATGGTTCGCGCGAGTTCTTGGGCTCCACCCGGCTTCGTTCGCCCGGGTCGCATAATCAGCAAGGGCACCAAGGGGAGCAGTGCAAAGCTCAACACGCCCGGAACGCACGAGGCGGCCGCCCACAAAGACCAGGTCAGTTCAATGCCGATCTCACCGGCCATTTGGGCAGCCAAGGGATTAGAAGCCATGGCCGTCAAAAACATCGCGCTAGAAACAACGCAGGAGTGAAACCCCACGCACATCAAATAGGCCGCCAATCGCTTACGGGCTGCTTTTTTCTCACTCAGGGTATCGGCCAACCCATGCACGATCGGGAACAAAATGCCGCCGGAACGAGCGGTGGCACTGGGGATAGCCGGAGCCAACAAAACATCCGTCAAGGCAATGGCATAGGCCAGACCCATTTGGCTGCGGCCAAAAAGATGAATTAAGTGACACGCTAGCCGTTTGCCAAGCCCCGTACGCACAAAACCGTGCGAAATGCAGAAAGCAGCTAAAATGAGCCAAACAGTCGGTTTGCGATAGCCATTAAGTGCCTGCTCAAAGGGCAGAATGTTCCCCACCACCGTGGCGGTCAATCCCATCAGCGCGCACACGCCTAATGGGAAGACATCCAGCACCACCAGAAATAAGGTAGCCCCAAAAACGGACACTAAACGAGACGCGGTGATCCCCAAATCATGCGGGCAGGCAAGCGGCCCAAACGCGGCGATCACCCCCGCCAAAACCAACCACGCAATACGCGAACGAGACATGAAATAAACAACGCTTCACAGAGCCACTAATGCCCGCGCCGCGTTACCCTCCTCATAGAAGACCCCTGGCGACGCCGCGGCACAGGGTGAAACAGATTAAAAAATGACCGGCACCGTGGCGAATAACTGAGTACGGGCAGAATATGCCCTTGGTCACGCAGCTGCCCCATGGATCGCTACAGTGGCACACTCGCGCGCCGTTGCCAACCACGCCCCCGCCGCGAGAGGTTTGTACGGCGCTCGGCCGAAACCATGCCTTTTCTGGTAAAATAGGACCAGGGTTCACGGAATTAGTCGGATGGATGTGCATCCGAGTACGAGGAGAGTAAGGAAGCAACGCGATGCGGCAGCGACAATTGATCCGGTTCGACTGGGCCGTCAAGCACATTTTGCGGGACAAGGCTGACTTTGATGTATTGAGTTGACTTGCATCGTTGTTAGTTGTATAGTATAATTGCAAAAGAAATGAGAAGGAGACAACCATGCTGATCCAACCGGGCTGCTACCCCGACCCCAGAAACGACCACGCGTTTCGGCGCATTTTCGGCGACGAAAAGCGCGAGCC
>JBCCEG010000310.1:0-2381 GCA_039030455.1 Myxococcota bacterium
CAACAGTCACTCTTCCCAAATTCAATCATTGTCTACTACTCTATACTAGTTTTGTACCTTTAAATTTTCAAACACATCAGAGGAAGGAAACAGGTTAACTCCTAACTTAAAATCCATGTTTTTCTAACTTGGTAGTCCTTAACCTACCATAGTTGCTTAAATTACTGGTTGCCTGAGCATGGTTTGTTCCGGTTTTGCTTCCAGTCATGGTATTAGTTTAGGTAATGCCTGTTTCCCATTAGGTAGAACCCCAAAATCCATGCATGAGATGCACACAGCTTTTTGTACGCGCTATCTGGTACAATTTTTCGTATGTACTGGCTACGCAAAATAATCCTGGTACATGCACTTTTCACCAGGAACACCGTTTCATTACCCAACTGCATTGGAATTTGCAAATGTGTGTTCTTGCAGCAGTAGCTAAGAGACACTACACATCTCAGTTTGATGATACCTCCGTGCAGAACCGAAGAGTCCATCATAAAGATCACGCTGTGTTGTCATTTGGGTCTTTTCTGGTACTTGCAAAACGCCACATATACGTTGTTCTGCATGTCACTCAATTCTCAATATTTCCAAAAGCTACAATCTCGAGTCATTGCGAAGATCCCAGGCAGTACTTTACAGGAGAAAAGAAACTACAAGTACGCGCACTGATTGTGAAGAGCTGGCAAACAAACTGAATTTTATCCATGGAAACTAAGGCGTTGTGGTGGTACTGAATGCACGAGTCAAATCAAAATCCCTTCCTTCGGCAGATAACGGCGAAGGACTTACGAGCCAGTCAGAAAAACTGGGTAAATTTACCAAAAGGTTACGGGAAAAAGAAAAAAATCACAGCACTTTTTCTTACCTGTCAAGCCTGGCCTCACTGTCACGTCTCGATGTCTACCTGGAACAACCTCTGGAGAAAATTGTTTGCGGCCCTCAGGCGTCTCCACGCCAGCGGGCGCCGCGCGCCGGCCGCGGCACCGTCGGGCCGGGGTTTAGCGCCGCTGCTTGGGCGCGCACGCCGGCGCCGTGGCGCGCAAACGCTGGGCACCCCGCGCCTCGCGCAAGCGGCGCTCCTCCTCGATCACCTCGGCCGGAAACTGACCCATGAAACAGCAGCACACGTTGTCGTCGATCATGGTGCGCGGGCCGTGCGGGTGGGCGATGTGGCGGTAGACGCCGTGGCTGTGCCCGTGCCCGTGCGCATGGCCGTGCCCGTCGTGGTGATGGTGGTGGTGATCGTGCGCCCCTTGGTCGTGGGTATGGCTGTGTCCGCCGCCGCCCGCTTCGTCGTCCTCGGGGTCGGTGTCGGGCTGGAATTCCGCGTGGTGGTGGTGCACGTCGACCTCACCGCGCGCCAGCCGCCGTTTGAACGACGCCATCAGGTCGTTGTCGTCGACGAACTCGCCGGTTCGCGCCTCTTCGATGCGCGCAACGAAGGTGTCGATCACGTGATCCTGGTCCTTGAGGTAGCCGGCCTTGAGGAACTGGACACCCGGGTGCTGCTTCGCCACTTCGTCGACGTAGTTGTAGATGCGGTCGATCAGCCGCCCCGTGAAGAGAAAATACGGCGCAACCACCACGCGCTTGAAGCCGAGTTTGAGGGCCATGTCGAGTCCGCGCCCCACCGAGGGGTAGGTCACACCGGAATAGACGGTCTCCGCCCAACCAAAGCCGAGTTTCTCCGACAAAATGCGGCAGAGCTTCGCCGCCTCGGCGTTGGCCCAGGTGTCGGAGGTGCCACGGCCAACGACGACCAACAAAGTGTCGTAGAGATCACCGTCGTGCACGTGGTCGACGCCGAGGGCCTCGAGAATCCGCGCTTCGAAGGCGTCGATCATGCTCGGGTGCAACCCGAGCTCCCGGCCGTAGTCGATCGTGAGGCCAGTGTGCTTCTCCTGGTAGGTGGTCAGTACCGACGGGATATCGTTGCGCGCGTGTGTGGCCGCAAACAGCATGCCTGGCACCGCGAGAATGCGCTCGACACCCGAGGCCACGAGGGCATCGAGGCCCATGTGGATGTTGGGCGCGGAGTACTCAAGAAACCCGTACTCAACCGGAATATCCGGATAGCGTTTGCGAATGCCTGCGGCCAGCAAACCAAACTCTTCTTCTGCGGCTTTTGAACGACTTCCGTGTCCGCAAATCATGATACCGAGTTTTGACAAAGCGCGTGCCTCCCATTGCTGGCGTGTTCGATCTTTTTGATGGATCGGTGGACGATTGGAAAGGTCCAAAGCGCCGCAGTCATTGTCGAAACCGGCGCAGGACATTTTTGTATCAGATGCTGGTGCCTTGCAGCACGCCGTGTTCCATCGCGTAGCGGGTTAGACCTGCTGTGCTGCTGATGCCCAGCTTGCGTTTGATATTGTTGCGGTGGGTTTCGACGG
>JBCCEG010000311.1:0-2378 GCA_039030455.1 Myxococcota bacterium
CGCGATGTACGACCATGACGAAGGCTTCGCGATCGTGGGCGGGCACGTCCACCGGCACCCATCCGTGCCGGAGTTGTACCCCTTTCGGGGATGAGTACGCGTAGCACTCGCGCAAGCAATAACAATCAATTTGTTCTCTACGAAAACCGACCCATCATTTTATAAGGTCGCGAGAGTACTCCGTAATCAAGCACGTAAAGGTAGTAATGTCGGTGCCAGCTCCTTGGGCTACGCAGTGCGAAAAGGTCACGCATGCGGCGGAGACCTAGGCGCGTGGCGAAGGCTGCTCGCGCAAGTACGAAGAGCTCTGCTTGCGCAAGCAGTTTTTGACTACTGCGTGCTCTAGAAGCGGGCCGCGCCCAAGCATCCTCGTCTAAAGCGGCCCCTGGCGAGCCGGATAATTGTACTACAGCCCTCGCCAAACACGAGCGCCCTCTTGGGCTGCCGCGCAAGCGTCGGTCGCCGCTACGGCAATGGCCAACGCGCGACTTTAACGCTTTTTCCCTCCGGGAAAAAATGAAAAACCCTTTGGCGACCATTCGTCGTGCGCTGGTGCGACGCCTTTCCGGTTTACCACCCCAGACTGCAAGCCTATGGGTGTTTAGGTGAGCGATCGTGCTAACCTTTTTAACTATTGCGCGTCAGTTTAAAACCGCTCGCCCCTGACTCGGTATATAGCGGTCGGGGGGGATAAAGACCCAGCGCTTGCCTTTATCCCCCCCGACCGTCGCGAAGCTGCCGGCGGAGCCGGAGAGACCCCGCCGAGCAGTCGCACCATAATGACATTCCCGAGTGTTTGCGGAGCAAACACGGCGAACGTAGTGAGCCGCTGCTCTTCCCTGTCGCGCGGCGCTTCGCCGCACCGGAAGAGCAAGCGGACGACTGCTCGCCAAGCGGTCGCCTTTGATTGCATCCTGACAATTATATAACCGCAAACCCAATGTCTACGCCGGCACATATTGTTCCGGAATGGTATTTTCTATGGGTTTATGCAATTCTTCGTAGCATACCAAACAAGTTAGGGGGCGTCGCAGCGATAGCCTTGGTATTCGTCTGTTTGTTTGCCTTGCCTTTTTTAAATACATCACAGGTGCGTAGTTCGAAATTTAGACCTATTTACACTAAATTGTTTTGGCTATTTTTCGCTGATTGCCTGTTACTGGGTTGGGTAGGCGCACAACCCGTGGAACAGCCCTATATTTTTATTGGACAAGCGTCTACCGTATACTTTTTTCTTTATTTTTTAGTATTAATCCCAAGTTGCGGGAAATTAGAACACCAACTTATACGATCTCACTCGCGACCGGGCGCCACCGCCCAAGTACGTAGTATACTGAAGTAGCTGGCAGATATTGACGGTTGTCACGTCGCACCGAGTGCTGCGGTTGGCCTTCGGCTACGCGTATGTGTTTCCTTCGAAAACCGACCCAGCACCCCGCAGCACCACCCAGCACTCGGAAGACAATCGCAGCATTTCGCCCGGCCTGCCGGCCGCTGCCTATCCGCGGGGTAGTCTGCGCCGGCGGAGAACTCCACTTCTCGCGACCTTCGCCAAAGGCGAGCAATGTGCAGCTTTGCTGCAACGTAGCAATAAGGCAGCCCCGGGACAATAGATTCGTAGCTCCTATGGGTCGCGCAAGCGCGGTGTCATAGGTCAGCGCTTTAGCAGTAGCTTTAGCTTTAGCTTTAGCTTTAGCGTGCCGTATTTTCTCGATAGTGGTAAAATTATGCTAATGCACCTGGGACGACTCAGCCAAAGCAAGGGCCTGCAGGCCGGAGGGCCCACCTGCGGGTAATAGAAAACCGATGCGCTTGCGCGAGTATTCCCGTTTCTTACGCCTTTCCGGCCGTGGGGCCACTATATTATTGTGAGCATATTTCTCAGTGTTCGGCAAATCTTCTTGCGCTTGCCAGGCGGCAGGCTGCGCCTGAGCCTGAGACCTGTTTCTCTTTTTCAAAAAAAAAGAGCAAGAGCACGCGCCGTTACATCGCGGCTTCGCCGCCCACTGGTTTACCGCTCTGGGTGCCGACCTTAGGCATAATCTCCTTGAATCTTATGTGTGGGGGGTTAGATTCCAGCAGCCTTAGGAAAGGAACGCGCACTACAAAGCGTATGCTGGAGGCGGTGTTTTGAGTCTCTGTGCTAGCTCAGGGTGTGAAAAGCGCGCCGATCGCGTCCACTTCTTTGCCTTCGGCAACGACGCAAACTAGTGGTGCGAAAGCGCCTTTGGCATCTAATGGTAAAAAATCACATCGATCGGATACGCGGTCGCGACGCGCTGGAGCAGCGCTACGCGGCATCCACCTGATCAAGGGTTGTGTCGCTCGTGGGTAAAGGTCTTGTCTCCGCTCGCTCCGACCGTACGACCTGTACTCCG
>JBCCEG010000312.1:0-2378 GCA_039030455.1 Myxococcota bacterium
TACAAAACGCCCAAAAGCGCTGGTTCAAATTGCAACACGCCGACAAACTCAAACAACTGCTAGAAGGAAACGTTTTTGTGAACGGAGAGGTGCAACAAAAAGATTCTGACAGGGAGGCCGCCTAAATGCCCCGTACACAACTTTTGACAATAGCCCAAGCAAGGCTCTCTGCATGAAGAAGAGAGCTGGACGGTGGGAGCCGGATGACGCGAGAGTGTCAAGTCCGGTTCGGCAGAGGGCCTGGGGGGGGAAGTTCCCCTGGGCTACTCACTTAAGTACCACGGATCACGGGATTTGATGGATTGTCGGATAGACGAGATGACGGCAAGAGTAGAGTCGCAAGCTTTTTGAAGTTTACTTGCCGTGAAAACGGGGGCGGGAGTGATAAGAGGAAAGGTCTCTTACAACGATTCAACAGCTTCGTTCGCGAACAAAGGCTGCTCTCTCGTGGACACGGACATGGTTTCCAATCGCTGGATCAACGGGGCAATCGTGCGCTGGTACTCCTCCCGATAAGCCTCGGGCACGGGTTTGCCCGCGGGAAAGCGCTGTCGCAGGGGATCAACATAACCATGGATATAAACCGTTTTCCCTCGTCGTGTTTTGGCCGTCAGGCGCTTCATGCCAAAGTGCAGATGGGCCGATGTAGCCCATCCCGTCTTGCCCACATAGCCAATCACTTGCCGCTGCTTAACGCGAACGCCGGGTCGAATGCCCTTGGCGATGCGCGATGCGTGCAAATACTGGGTGAGGACACCCCCTGGGTGGCTAATCTCGACAAAGTTGCCGTTGGCGCGATGGTTAAACCCCACGCGTTCCACAACGCCGTCGGCTACCGTCCAAAACGGGGTCCCTTCCACCGCGCCAAAATCCACACCGTTGTGCGGTTTGTAGCGTTTGCGCACCGGGTGAAAACGCATGCCGTAACGGGACGTGATCCGAGCGATGGAAAGCGGACTTTTCAAGAATGTTGTCTCAAGCGACCGGCCGTCTTCATCGAATATCCCAACAATCTTTCCATCTTCTGACTGATAGGAAAAACCTCGATGGATCTTTTTCCGGTTGATGTACTCCGCCGCCAGAACACGACCATAACCCATAAAGCTTTCGCACAGGCCGTCATCACCATTCCCCAGCTCCCAACAGGGACTGTGGGTAGAACGCTTTTCGGCAATGACTTTAAACCGGTCGCCCCGCCGCGCATCGCGGTGGAAATTCATCCGCCAGCCGAACACACCTACAGCCAGCTGATCCACTAGCGTTGCATCACCACCGGCGCCCAAAACGGCGGAGTACAAGCTGGGGGCACCGCGATCCAACCGGCCCGACAACCCCACCTGGCGCACGGTCACGGGAGCCTCCACGCGCACAACCGAAAAAACAGCTTGCGCCGCCGTCTCTTGGCGGCTGACCCGGTAGCGCACGGGCAACTGGTAAGCCCCCCCTGCCCCGCGCACCAGCTCAAAAGATTGAACTTTCCCCTCTTGCTCGCCCTGTTGCAGCACAAACGCGTCCCCCGGTTGAATGGAGCGCGGGTTGATCTCCTCGCGCAAGGCTTGCGCCAACCGGTGGATTTCGCCCGGCGATATTCCCCGACGCCTCAGGGTATCCGACAGGGTTTCCCCAGCGGCGATGTGGCCGCGAATACGCAGGGGCTTAAGTGGTTGCGACGGTTGATCAAGCCCCTGCTCAAGCACCACGTGGGAGTCCGGATGCAATTGGGACGGTTCTTCTTGCCGTGCCGCTAATGCCTCGGAGGGTTCCCGAGCACCACTAAAAGCTTGGTGCCGCCAAGCTCCCACAATTCCCATCAAACTCAAGACAACGGCAAAGACGATCGCCGGTTTGGCCAACCCTCGAAAATTCGCGGACCCCTGGCGCTCCCCGCGCCACCAGCGGTCTTGGTCAAGGTCCCAGTCAATCCCTACTTTTCCACGTTGCACAAGCCACCTCTGTGATATTGCTAACTAGCATTTATAGCCGCGATTAGGCATTGTTGTCAAAGCCACCTCTCCATCACGAATAAAAACACCCACGCAGCCGATTTTACTCCCACAATGACAAAAAGTAAATCATAAGCCACGCATACATCAAAATAAACTATCACATAATCAAATAATTTTCAACCCATCCGACGCAACGCCCAGGGCTGACGCATTAAAAAAGCTCTAGCGGTTCGTTTCTAGGTGTTTATCTTATGAGTAGGGCTGTGATCGGTTTTGCCGCTTGGTTTGGTTCGACAAGGGGGCGGTCATGCGATACGCACCCGACATGGAACGCTTCGGCAACCGCAAGCTCTCTTGGCTCAAACGTTTTCTCCCCTACAAAAACGGCATCCCTTCCCATGACACCTTTGCCCGCGTTTTGGCCATGCTCGA
>JBCCEG010000313.1:0-2378 GCA_039030455.1 Myxococcota bacterium
GAGCGGGACTCGAACCCGCACGAGAAATCTCGGGCGATTTTAAGTCGCCTGCGTCTACCGATTCCGCCATCTCGGCCTTTGCTACTCGCGTCACCCCACCTTAGCAAAACGGCCTTGCTTGGCAAAGCCGCCCCCGACCCTGTGTTAGATCCTGTCGTCATGAGATTTTAAGCCATAGAGCGAGGCCTCTGATTTGGATGGCGGCGAGAAAAGAGGCAGTGTTCTTGGCGTATCGTGTGGCAATCCCACGCCATTGTTTCAGCTGGAGAAAGGCGTTTTTCACCAGGTGCCTGAGTTTGTGGAGGTGTTTGTCGTATTGCCGTTGGTGTGCGCGATTTCTCTTGGGAGGAATGACTACTTGCATCTGTTTTTGTTTGGCTTGGTCAACAATCGCGTCGGTATCGTAAGCACGACCAGCCAAGAGATGCTCGACAACGAAGCCTCCTATGAGGAGAGGAGCCTGTATGTAATCCGCACTGGAACCTTTTGTGATAAGAGCTCTGACCGGCATACCATGCGCATCCACGGCCAGATGAATCTTGGAGTTGAGCCCCCTTTTGTCCGGTTCATGTCTTGATTGCCTCCGATGGCTCCGGCCTCGTGAAAGTGGGCTTTGACATAGCTGGGGCCGATCATGAGCCATTCAAAATCAGGGTCGTCAATAAGCTTCTCCAGAAGCGATTCCCACATACCCGTGTCCCGCCACCGACAGAAGCGGCGGTGCGTGTTCTTCCAATCTCCGTAATCAGAAGGTAAATCCCGCCAGGGAGAACCCGTGCGAAAAATCCAAAACACCGCGTTGAGGAAGAGCCGATTGTTCTTGGCCCGTCCTCCCCAACTTCCCCCGCGGCCGGGCAGGTGATCCTTGAGCAAATCCCATGCCCTGTCCGAAATGTCATGACGTCTATGTGCCTGGTTCTCCATGTTAACACTCCTGTACGTAGCGAAATAACAACGCCATACATACTAACACAATCTCCTGACGATACGCTCTAGCGCAAAGCGATAACTTCCCGATCAGGCAAAGTTAAAAATTCCTCTTTGTTCCCCCTAGAGAAAGCCAGGAGGGAAACATGGGGAAAACAGTCGTTTTGAGCCACAAGAAAGTAGATAACGCGAATTCTGTTTAAGGGATTCGATAAAACCGTGATATTGTCTGGCTGAAGTCACAATTTTTGTCTGAACGGGGCTTGCGAAAGTCATTGCTGAAAATATGGACAACGCCTGGGAGCCGAATGGAGTAAATCCAGACGCGGAAAGAGCCATTTTCTCGATTTCGGTCGAGTCCCGGACACTTGTGTCCAAAGTTCAGGCGAAAGGTTGTCATCCCTGACCCCGAGCAGGGGCGGGGGTCCTTCGGGTCGCTGCCGCGACACTGCCGGATGACAAGGGAGTCCTTCACTCGCGTTCAAGACAGGCTCGGGAGGACAAAGGGGGTCGACGCCGGCTCCCTTATTCCGATTGCGCCGGCGGAGAAGCTGTTTTCGAGGACTCCCGGCTGTCGCCATGGGTTGGCGGCAACGCCGATGAAGAAGCATTCAAGCCGTCTTGGCTCTCGCCCTCGCGCAGACCGTGCCTAAAATTGCGAATTGCCTGCCCCAACCCCGCGGCAATCTCGGGCAACCGTCGCCCCCCAAACAGCAGCAGCATAATGGCGAAGATGACAACCAGTTCGCCTACGCCAAGTCCGAACATTGCCGTATGTCCCTCCCGTGACATGCCGTGCACAACTCCTGGTATACACGAGTGTCGGCCAAGGGCAAGCATAGCATGTCCGGCAAACCCAATTCATCATCCTGACGGGCGAAACACTACCCGCGCCCGCGCCTGAACTTTGGACACAAATCCGTAGCCTAGGCCAAAACGCTCGATCATTTTCCCTTGTCATCTCAGGACATGAGAAATACCCACTATATGGCCTGGATCCCCGCCCCTGCTCGGGGGCAGGAGTGACAAGCTTTCGCAGGGATGACAGGGCGGGGAACGTTTTTTTCGCGGATTGGTAGTGTGCCACGGCACACGGATCAGGCAAGGAGGTGAGAGATGAAAGACCCGTGAGGAAACTTCATGGAAGATGAAGGAAGGCCCTTCGAGCTCGGCCCCCAAAGGCAGGGCTCAAACCACCCTGTGCGGCTTTGATCAAGAGTCACGGTCGTGAGCGACGGGGAAAAGTCGGGATGAACCCGGCAGGTGTGCCCAGGAGAGACGAACGTGAGTGAACCTCTGATGACGCGTCGAGAAGGAATCACTTGGCATCAAAACGCCTAAGCGTACCAATCTTCCAGGATCAATCTAAAGGTTTCCCCGCCGTTTGCGGCGGGGACACCTTATGGGGCAAGGTCGGGGATTCATTCCCCGACCGCGCAGCCGGGGGTCCC
>JBCCEG010000314.1:0-2376 GCA_039030455.1 Myxococcota bacterium
ACGGTACAAAAGCAGAACACGCTCCGCAGACTCTCCAGAGGGGCCAGGCCGGAGGCGGCGGGATGATGGACTGGCGGGATGAAGGACTGACTGACTGAACCCATGATGACAGTTAAGGGGGGGCCTCTACTAGTTGAAAATGCTGGTTGCTTTTTTGGAGTTGCTTCACTACTTGAGGCTGTTTTGGAGCGAAAAATTTTCGAAAAAAAAAAATTTTTGCCCCTGGCGCGCGCTGACGCACGCGCCAGGGGCAAAAATTTTTTTTTTTCGAAAAATTTTCGCTCCAAAACACCCTCTAGTAGAGGCCCCCTTAATTCACTCTCGTCACGGGTTCAGTAAGTCAGTCCTTCATCCCGCCAGTCCATCATCCCGCCGCCTCCGGCATGCCAGGCCCGGCCTGGCCCCTCTGGAGAGTCTGCGGAGCGTGTTCTGCTTTTGTACCGTAGCAGAGGCCCCCCCGAATACTGGCAGGCCGCATTCCGCAGGGGCAGTAGTGGAATTCGGCCGTCAGCGCATCCCACCCCCCGTTACGACCAACGACCTTCACTTCCACCCGAGAGCAGTTCGGGCAACGTTCGTGAGGGAGAACCCCGCGACAGCACAGATGAAAACAATGGCCCATTCACTGGCTCTGCAACCCCGCCCCTACGGGGAACTTCCCCCTGATAAGTGATCGTGGGCATCGTCGGCACACATTACGGGAGACAGAGCGTGTTTTGCTTTCACACCCTGGCAGGGGCCATGTATACTGGCAGGAATACTGGCAATTGCTCCTGGGCAGGTGGGCCCAGGAGCAATTGCCCCACCTGCCTCCCGTGTTGCCGGCCCTGCTTATCGTACCCTGCCGCCCGTGTTGCCGGGCATCGGTCCCAGGTGATTACATCTGCCTATTGTCCGCTTGGAGCTTGTTACCATGGTCACACGTTGCGCACAAACGGAGACGTGCAATTGGAAGCAAGTGTGCGACAAAATACAGAAATTGGCCTATGGTCTGCCTCGATTTTCTCCACGAAAACGGCTCGCCCAAATTGTAAATGTTACAGCAACATGTAGCCCGTTCAATTGTCCGTGTGAGCATGTGAAAATATTCCACAATTTTCCAGTCTAACTGCACAAAACGCACGATTTAAATCGGGCCCCGTCCAACATGGCCGACCTTCGACGAAGCGACCAGCAAATAGTTCCGTTGGCAAAGTTGCAAGTCGAATTTCGATAAACAAGTTAACGATACTTGTAGAGAATTGAACAGCAATTCGAATGAACATAGTTACGACCGTTGAACGACACTTGTACGGCGTGTTTTGCCCACATCCAGAACAACAACATAGCGTGGTTGCAAGAGAAAATTGGGCGCTTTTCTCCGCGCCAATTAACCATCTTCCCGACTCTCCATCGCCAAGAAAATGCATCAAGCAACGGTCCAGAACGTGTACAACACGTCTATTTGCATCTGGAACGACTTGGGAGAAGTTTTGGGTTGTAGCGGCTCGGTGCCGTTTCCACACTTTGGCGACGTTTCGCCCTCGCTCCTCGCCATTTCTGGGTTGATTTCGAAAATTCCAACGACGCTTCGTCAAGCACGACCACTTTCTACAGTCGTTCACCGAGTTTGAAGCCGATGTGAAGACCGACGAACCGGCGGCAACGTGCCAACGGTGACGGCCTGGCGCCGAACAGAGGGACGATGCCACGTGGTTTGCATGCGCGTGTTCTGCCCACGGCCGTGAATTCTCCTCAAGGTCGATACGTCATAGGGAGACCGCCGGCCATCGTTTGGCGAGGGAGGCCATCCTGGGTATCGGTCCTACCCCTAAACGGCATGGCCCCCTTTGTGCGAGACCGATCTCCATTGTTTCGATCCGCACGCCATTGTTGTGAGGCGAAAGCCCTTGCTCCATTGTTCCGATCGCATCGCCCCTTCTTTTGCAACGCCTCAACGTTCCCAGTGATTTCACTAGTGACGGCCCACCACGTGACGTGCGTGTCGGCATCCCTCGGATCGGCGCCAGACAGTCCCGTTGCCACGACGACCGCCATTGACGTATTAACGAGAGCCCTTTGTGCGCGTCGCGTCGAAACTTTAAGGTACTAATGGTACCGAAAGGAGTGGACCGATCTGGCCGAAATTCAAATGGCAACAACTAAAACGTGGCCGCTCTCGCGATTGGACCTTGTAGCGGCGCCCAACTCCTCCCAGTTCTCTCAATCAATTCTATCAACCCTCTCGGAAGTATAGTGGCCCTCATGCGGGCTATAACTGTGTCGCGTATATTGTTTTCCGGGCGCGCGCTGACGCACGCGCCAGGGGCAAAAATGTTTTTTTTTCGAAAATTTTTCGCTCCAAAACACCCTCTAGTAGAGGCCCCCTTAATTAAC
>JBCCEG010000315.1:0-2372 GCA_039030455.1 Myxococcota bacterium
ACGATCGGGGTCTTTACGGTCCACCAGACTCATGTCCAGTCGGATCACCGGATGCTTCTTGGACCAGTCCCAGCGTCCTTCCTTACCGATCCATAGACCCTTGAATAGCTCTTGTTTCCCTTGAAACAGCGCTTCCAACGTAGAGATCAACAGCGACTTGCCAAACCGGCGCGGGCGGGCGAGAAAGTAGGGGCACTTGACTTGAACGAGTTGGTGAATCACTTGGGTTTTGTCTACATAAACAAAGTTACCCGGGGCGAAGTCTGGAAATTCCTGAATGCCCACGGGCAGTGGCTTGACAGTCACGGTACTCTCCATCTTGCATTCATCTCCATGCCGATTCAGCATAACACCATGAGCGATTGCTCGCGGTGACTTGATGAGGCCCTTGCTATGCATCACCAACCTGCACAAACGCCGCGGTTCCAAAATCATTCTCAACGGAGCGTCGGCAACGTTTCGCGAACAGCAGAAAATCGGTGTTATCGGGCGCAACGGCGCCGGCAAGTCCACTCTGTGCAACATCATTACAGGGCACGACGAACCAGACCACGGCACGGTGGGCCGTAGCGGTACCCCCCGGCTCGGTTATCTGAAACAACACGACACACACCGACCCGGTGAAACCGCTCTGCGATTTCTCATGCGCGCCACGGGCAAGGAAGAATGGCAATGCGGCAAGCTCGCTGGACGCTTTCAGCTAAAGGGCACTCTCTTGCAAACTAAAATCAGTGAGCTGTCGGGCGGCTATCGCACACGAGTCAAGCTGACAGCCATGTTGGTGTCCGACCCCAACTTCTTGATTCTCGACGAGCCGACAAACTACTTGGACTTGACCACGTTGCTTTTGCTAGAACAGTTTCTGCAAAGCTATCGCGGCGCCTTTCTCATCGTCTCGCACGATCGCGAATTCTTAAAGAAAACCTGCAATCACACGCTGGAGATCGAAAACGGCAATTGCACTCTTTACCCAGGCACGGTGGAAGAATACCTGCTTTTCAAAGAAGAACAAAAAGAGCAAGCCGTCCGGTACAACAAAAACGTCGAAGCGAAAAAGAAGCACCTGCAAGCTTTTGTCGACCGCTTCCGCTCCAAGGCCGCCAAGGCCGCGCAAGCCCAGTCCAGGCTCAAGCGGATTGCCAAGCTCCACACCATCGAGGTGGGTCACCCCTTGCAAAACGTCACGATGCGCATCCCAGCCGTAACGCGGCGCAAGGGCATTGCCCTCTGCTGTGACAATCTCCGTATCGGCTACCCCGACCACCCCGTGGCCGGCGACATTAATGTGCAGATCAACCACGGACAGCACGTGGCTGTTTTGGGGGATAACGGCCAAGGCAAAACAACGTTTCTCAAAACCTTGGCCAACCACCTGGCCGACCAAGGCGGCACGGTCCGCTGGGGGCACGACACACGCATCGGCGCCTACGCGCAACACGTTTTCGACTCCCTGCCGATGGTTGGAACCGTCCACGACACCCTCACAAGCCAAGCAGCCGAAGGGGTAACCAGCCAAGAAATCCTGAATCTAGCGGGCGGCTTCTTGTTCCAAGGCGACGATATCGACAAGGCCGTTGCCGTGCTCAGCGGCGGTGAAAGAGCTCGACTTTGCCTGGCGGGGTTGCTGCTGACCAAAAGCAATGTGTTGCTGCTTGACGAACCCACCAACCATTTGGATTTTGAAACGGTGGAAGCCCTGGGCCGTGCATTGCGAGCCTTTGGCGGCACAATTTTTTTCGTGAGCCACGACAGAACCTTCGTCCAACTGCTGGCCACGCACATCATTGAGGTGAAGTCCGGCACTGTCACGCTCTACCCCGGCGCCTACGAGGAATACGTTTATCGGCTCGCGACCACGCTGCGACAAGAGACCAAGCAAGACCCCCGTGAAAAAACTCCGTCCGGCGCAACCATGAACGACGTCGGCGCCGAATCGCCGTCAAAAGAGGGGAAAGCCGCCGTGAGAAAGCTGCGCGCCCGCATGCGGCAGGTGGAAAAAACCATTGCCACATACAAAGCGGAACAAGAGGCCATCCACCAAGAATTTGTGCGCGACGCGCGCGCTTGGTCGCGAGAACGAGACGAACGAGCGCGCGAACTCGGCGCCTTGATCGAGCAGGAGGAAAACCAGTGGCTGCGGCTAGCCCAGCAGTTGGAGCCTTGATAACAATTATAAATTATGAATGACTAATCCGACATTCCGCACATGAGTGAAAAAGTTTTGGAATAATATTTTTTGTGGATCCATGATATCCTAGGTTGGGTTTCTCTTTTCTCTTATTCGTCGCGGAGGTGTTTCATGTCTTCTTTACCGAATTATCGCAGTGAGAGTTTGGACCATTTAGGCCTCGTGGCCGGCATGTGCAAACAGC
>JBCCEG010000316.1:0-2368 GCA_039030455.1 Myxococcota bacterium
GGAGCGTCTGGTGCGGCTCGACGCGAGTGCCAGGGGCCAACTCGCGCGCGCTGACCACGTGCAGGTCGGGCACAAAACGGGAAAGAAAGCGATAGAGCGGGCGGCGCAAGTCGACCGGGGCCAACAGCACCAAAGGGCGGCCGCGCAGGGCGGTAAACCGGGGAGGCGTAAGAATGTGCGCGCTGCGCTCAAAGTGTACTACGTCCAAGGTTGGACGCCAAGCACCTGATCGTTAGACAAGGGCGCGAGTGCGTCGTCCTCTTCCCCTTCACTACGTTCGGGGAAGAGCAAGCGCGCGCGTCTTCCTCGCACCTCACTTCGTTCGGTGTGAGCGCGCGCAAGACAGGCTTTGGGTTTGGGCGCAGCACAAACGCAACACTGTATCACGATAGTGTAGCGCCACCCATATTAAGCCGTCTCTTACGTGCCTTCTTTATTTGGGGCCCAAGGGCAGCCTCTTGGCGCGACCACTTTGCAGCTGCGCTCTAATAGTTAGAGGTCCTCGTGGCTCGGGCGTTAAGTAGGCGCTCATGATAATGACTACAAGTGATTGGGCACGCCGATTCGAAGTGCAAAGTGCGGCGATGGTGTGCCGGCGGAGAGCCGCGTGATGGGGAACTCTCGTGTGCGGTTCGGAGGGCAGCGACCGGCGTGACTCTACGCCGTGCTGACCCCTAGTTATTTTTGGGGGGGCGACCGTAAGTGTCTTGTATGTGTGCCCGAATGGGGGACACCCTGTCTGACTGATAAACTGTCTGCAACTTTGGTGTGTGTGACTGGCTAACCCGTGGTGTTAGCCTCTGGGGACAGCAGCCTGCCAGTTTTGGGGCTGCCGCAACAAGGCGTTCCGGCCACATCCCCGTGAGTCGGTAAATGATTTAATCGTGAACGCGAGGCGGTGGCGGTTTAATAAACCGGCCGTTAAGGCTTTGGTGTCGGACCCCGGGCTCCGACCGTGAGAGGCGAAGCGGGGTGGTAAACCCAACGCGCTTGTAGCCTGCTTTTGATCTCTTCCCAGTCCGCTTTATTGGCTTGCGACCGTCCCTCTTACTCTTTCACTCTTGCCGCACTCCGACCGTACGACCTGTCCTGTCACCAAAGGGCAACAGTACGGTCGGACCGGAGGGAGAACGAGCGCAGCGAGTGAGCTGGCAACACGAGGGTCGCGAGTGCACAGGAAGAGGCCGGGGGGGATAAAGAAGCCTTTCCCTTCGGGAACGAGCAAGCGGACGCGCGCAAGTCTCAACTTCCCGCGCTTGCTATTCCGGCATTGTTTCCCTCGCTCTTCCCTCCGCTCGCGCCCGCAGGGCGCGAGTGGTTGGGGACGCGCTCGCTCGGGAAACCGTCTCAGGCGTAGCAAGCGCGATAAACCGGGAAGCCTGCAAGGCGCGTTTGTTTAGGAGCGCGCGCGGGTCGCATACCTTCTCTGATAGGCTCCTCCATATACGCCTCTAGCCCTGAGGGGCCGTTACAGACAGGAGGACCGCACCGTTTATTTACGGAGCAATTGGCCCAACCGCGTGCCATATACATTTTCACTGCTAGGGTGAAGCAATCGTGGGGAAATCTACTTATAAGAAGGTAGGAGACACAATATAATGACAACCGGTGAGTCTTGTGTTTTGAAAACCCAGAATAACTGAGTTCAATTGACACAGGGGTCGCAGACCAATAGTACCGCGTGCATAAAATAAAACGCCGGAAGGGGGCTGTGTTGATAATTATATACTGAGATGCTGATCAACTAAAAATCGCCCAACTTTAGTGCTTATCACGAGGATGTAGTCTGATTTGGCGCAACTTATGACCGTCTGTGAAACAGATTCTTCTCGCGAACTAGAAACTACTAACCGTTTTATCCATAGTGAACACACACCGTATGACGTAATACACTTTTGGGCTAAGCACACACGCGGTTCGTGTATACCGCAATCCGATAAAGGTCATTAAGTAGTTACCTGTTTAAGGTAGTCGTTCAGGTAAGAGTCGTACATTTTCGGCGCGCCTCGGTTGGTCGCGGCTTCGCCGACCCGAAGGGCGTCCACTTTGTGGACTGCACTCCACTCCGAACTCGCTCGCCCCGCCAGCGCTTGCGCGACGCCCCTTCGGCGCCAGCTTCGCTGGCGCCCTTCCCCTTCGGGGACTCCAGCGCTTGGCGCCGAACGTAGTGAGGCGCACTCTTCCTGCCCTCGCCAGCGCTTGCGCGACTCCTCCGTCGGGGCGAGTGGGCGTCCACTTTGTGGACTGCACTCGCCCCCCTCCCCTCCCCGAAGGGGTCGGGGCGGGGGAGCGAGTGGACGGCGGCAAGCGCGGGTCTTTTTCCCCCGCGAAACCCAACACTCCGCGTCCTTTAGCTTGCGCACCTCAC
>JBCCEG010000317.1:0-2363 GCA_039030455.1 Myxococcota bacterium
TATCCCCCCGCCCCGCCCACTCGCTCCCCCGCCCCGACCCCGACCCCTTCGGGGCGGGGAGGGGAGGGGGGCGAGGGCAGGAAGAGTGCAGTCCACGGTGTGGACGCCAAGCGCTGGAGTCCCCGAAGGGGAAGGGGCGTCGCGCAAGCGCTGGAGTCTCTCCGGCTCCGCCGGCAGCTTCGCGACCGAAGGCGGCAAGCGCTGGAGACCCGTTTGCAAGAACAAGACAATCCTACGCACGACAATACGTTCGGCGAGCCGTGCTTTGCGCTATAGTCAATGCTTATCTCGAAATGTAGGCTCCATACGGTCGCGGGCCAAGCAGGCTGCGCCCAGCCCAAAAGAGGTTACTACCGTCTATACTTGTGCTGCGGTCCCCTATGGGGACAAAACTGCAGCACTTTATCAATGTGCTTCGGAGTGCATGTTTCCGCTGGTTTTATGTCACCCGTGGGCACCCGCTGCCGCCCTACGCACCAAAAACCGCCTTGACGTAAAAAGGCCCGTGAGACGGGCTCTACATTACATGTAGTGGTCATAACGCTCTCGCTCTCGCTCTCCGTCCGCCCCGAAGGGGAGAGCTTGCGAGGGGACGGAGAGCGAGAGGGCGAGGGCGAGCGCGTGTTAAGTGCAGTCCCCTGCGGGGACTGCAAAATGTATTGCCCAAGATGCAAGCAGCAACCCCAAGACACAACACACTAACGTCACAAAGGCGGCGCACTATCGGCCTAGGAATCCGCTAACAGTTCACATTCGCGAGTGACCCGCTTGCCTCTCCGTAATACTCGAGCTCGAGACAAAATCTCTTCATGGCGCGCTTCCGGTGCGGCGAAGCGCCGCGCGACCGGCACGCCTTCGGCCAAAGCGTTTCTCGCGCCCGAAAGCGATAAGTCGCTCCCCTAAAAAGACCTCGCCCCGTGGTAGCGCACGAAGCCGGCGTGGTGGTTTGTCTCTTATCTGGCCAGGTTACGCGACAACCGATTGCGCTCGCTCCGGCTCCGCCGGCCTTTCAGCGCTTGCGCGACTCTACTCCGAACCTTCGCCGGGAGCAAGAGCAAGAGCAAGGCGACCGCCCACAAGACCGCGTAGCGTCGACGTTTACCGGCGTTTCTTACGTGCCACGCGAAGTTTTCTTTCTTACGCTTTCGCGCAAGTGCGCGACGCTCCCTCTTGGAGGCGCCGATAGACCTCTGTCCCTTTGATAGCAGGCTATTGTTCCAGCACGGCCGGTTAGCTATTTACTCGCACTATGTACATCTGTGCTGTGGTTGCACACTATTTGTTGCACAGCAACAATCCATGCGGGCACCGTACGGTCGCCCTATGTTCTCTAGGAATGTTTTTTTATATTTATAAAAGGCGCCAGGCGGCGGTGACACGCCTTCGGTGGCACTAAAAAATTTGTGAACTTGTGAGAAGGTGCCCAGCCTCTTGGCGCTTGGGTGAGTAGTTGCGCAAGCGCCTCTCCAACGACCCAAGTAGGGTGGAGTACCCTCTCTGGGCGCAGCCTGCTTGGCGCTTACGGCACCGCCCGCGCTGCTGCGCCCAAAATCAGGCTGTGCATGCCTCCGCGCCTTGTGAACCCTATATGCACCTTTTTCAGGAGACTCTCCGGAGCCCAAACCTTCTCACTGACCCGTGTTTGCACAAAAGCGACTTCCGCTTCCGCTCTGCCTCCCCCCGAAGGGTCGCGCAAGCGCTGGAGCAGAGGGGAAGTGTGCCTTCGGCACCGAAGGGGAAGGCTGCTTTTTTTTATAATAATTTTTGCGCTTTATAATTGATTTTTGATCTGGATAAAAAAAAAAATTCACTAATGATTTTCGAGTTATTTGTTGCACAGCAACACGTGCCGATGAACAATGAATGTGTTTCAAAACCAAGTCAAGATATTGTTTGATTTTTAACTCATGAGAGAAGAGAGTCAAGAGTTCAGTACGACCTTGGTTGCAGTTTTGCTGCGCCCGAACGAGTGCTACGCGGAAGGCATCCAGGAGGTACCGGTGTTCCCGCCCCGACCGGGACGCTTCCCTTCGGGACCACACCCTCTTCAACATAGTCAAAGAGTGGGGTCTCCCCTCCTGGGTTTGCGAGCGCAGCGAGCAAACACTCCGAAGCGCGCTCGCAAGCTCTCCCCTCCCCTTTGCTCCGGTACTCCGTGTTTATGGCGCTTGCGCTTCCCAAATAAACCGGAGGACGGGTCGTACGGTCGGAGTGTCGGGGCTCCGGCTTCGCCGGGGTCTCCCCTTTCCGAAGGAACCCGCCCCTTTCCTCCAGCGCTTGCGCGACTCCCCTCCCCTCCCCCTGCGGGGGCCGGGGCCGGGGCGTCCCGAAGGGTTCGGCGGAACCCGCCAGCGCTTGCGCGA